>CAVOCN010000199.1:0-3554 GCA_963694205.1 Dehalococcoidia bacterium
CAAAGGACCAGCTTGTGATCGCCGCCACGGATCGGGTCGGGGCAGACGAACACGGGGTCGAGCACGCAGTCCGAGTCGCTACCCATTGCCTGCTCGGTGCTGGAACCGTCGAACCCCCACAGAGGGGGCGCGTCACCGGTCGGGACGATCTTGGTCTTGGACCGCAGTTTCGCCGTCGGCTGCTGGCCGTCGATCCAGATATATTCCGCTTTGTAGTTACTCAACCACTGCACCTCCGTGCGTTAATAGATAATCAATTGTCTGTAGTGCCGAAGCCCTCAACCGGGCCCGGCAAACGTGTCATCAGGGACCTGATGGCCCAGCGGCCTTCGATCCCTGGCCTGAAATATTTTTGCACTCGTACCGCCAACAGGCGCCTATCTTCATTGTGAAGAAGGCGTGTCGGTTGTCAACTCGCGCAGCCTCAAACCCGCCCCCGTACACCCAGACGCTCTGTACACTCACTGGGACGAAATAGCCATGGGAGTGAATGTTTGGACACCTACAAAAACGACGCCGACGTGTACCTGGAACTCGGCCTCAAGCCCGCCATCGTCGCCTCCGGGCCCATGACCCACCACGGTGGTTCCAGGCTCCGGCCGGAGATCGTCGAAGCTATGAGGGCCGCTTCGCAAGTCATGACCGACGTGCACTCGCTCAACGACCGCGCGGGCGAAATCGTCGCCCGGTACGCCGGTTCGGAGGCAGGCATGGTCTGCGCTGGCGCATCGGGCGGCCTTACGCTCCAGGCTGCCGCTGTTATGACGGGCACCGACCGGGGCCGGATCGATCGTCTGCCCGACACCGGCGGCATGCGCAACGAAATCATCATCCAAAACACCCAGCGGTTCCCGTTCGAGCAGGGCTACCGGGCGGCCGGTGCCAAGCTGGTGGGTGTGGGCAACTTCCTCACTTGCGCAACCTGGCACATCCAAGCAGCTATCACCGAGCGCACAGCCGCAGTCGCGTACCTGGTCGCACCCTACTTGCCGCACAACGCCATGACTCTCCAAGCGGTCATTGAAGTGGCACACGCGCATGACCTGCCCGTTATCGTGGACGCCGCCGAGATGGTCCCGCCTCGCGAGAACTTCAAAAAGTACATCGCCCTCGGTGCCGACATGGTCACATTCAGCGGCGGGAAGGCCATACGTGGGCCGCAAGGCACCGGCATTCTCGTGGGGCGCGCAGATCTAATCGCTGCCGCCCGCCTCAATGCTTCACCAAATCTGTCAATCGGTCGAGGTCAGAAAGTGGCCAAAGAAGAGATCGTTGGCCTGCTCAAAGCCCTGGACATATTTATGGGCGAAGACGAGGCCCAGGAAACGGCCCGCTACAGGCGCATGGCCCGTCACGTCGTCGATACCGTAGGCGAAATGCCCGGCCTGGACGTGTCGCTACGTTACGACGGCCGCGACTGGCTCTTGCCGATGGCGGTCATTCACTTCACGCCGGGTTGGAACGGCCCGTCTCGTGACACCGTGCTTGAGCGAATGCAGACCGGCGATCCGCAGATATTCATGCACACCCTCAGCGACCCGGACAACCTCGCGGTTCACCCGCTCAGCCTCACCAATGATGAGGTTGAAATTGTCGCCGAGCGTCTAAAGCAGGAGTTGACCAAAGGGCGCTAGCCATCTCTCCTTCGCGGGGAGGGGGAGTCGGGAGCGCGTTAACCGACCGCCGGGGTCAGCGGCAGCCTCGGCTCGGCATGTTTTGTGCGCCGCTCCAGTGTTGAGTCCAGGACAGGTGGCCGGGCCCTCCAGCCACACTGCAGGCATCGCGGCTCTTCCACGCTGCGGTCCTCTACGTCGCCACCGCACCGGCCGCACTTACTAAGCAGAAACATGTGTCGGTACCTCTGGCAGCAAAGAGCACTCGGTAGTCGGGAGTCGATCCATCGCCCGGTTCGCCAGGTCCCTCAATTGCGCAAAATGGCCGGGCTTTGAGTCGGCCGTTAGCGATGAACCCACGAAGATGATCGGGTTGACCGTCTCAACGAGCCATCTGTTCGGGTTCGCGGTCGGCGGCATCGATGGGGGAAGTCCCTCGGTAGATTGTTTGCGGTAGTTCCAGCCCATGCGGCCATCAATGCGGCCAGTCGGATAGTCGGCCCCAACGGCATTATTCAACCCGGAGAGGGAAGCTGAGTCGAGAATGCGGCGAACCTCCCAGATGTTTCGGTGCAAGGCTTCGACGAGCCGACCGACCTCTTCATCGCCCAGGTTGCCCGCAGACAGTTCGTAAAGGTTCGTCCACCCTGCGATGGATCGAAGTAGCCCTCTCAGTTCGCAACCCACACAGCCGGGCCCGTGGTCACGACCGGGGGTGCGAAAAACACTGACCGACGGCAGGTTGGTAGTCCTGGCTCCGGCTGGTTTTGCCTGTCCAACACGCAGTTTCGTGAGTTCTGTGTCCAACTGCATTCTCCGTTCCGTCGACCATGGGTCGGCTGGAGTTCGAGTGCCCATTAACTAATTGGGGCAATTGGAACAGGCGTCCCCTCGCGGGACGATGGAGGCAACCCGGCAACTTTCACTTGCCCACTATCGTGCCAGCACGATAGTGGCGAGCCGCCAGCTAGTCAGACACAGGAGTAGGCACAGAGCCGCCACGCCAGGCGTCTGCCGGGTCGGTGCTGACGCGGTCCAGAACGTTGATGCGCACCGCGTACAGCCCGCGCTGTTCGATCTCCTCGGCCGCCGCCGCCATCACGTCCGGATCGTCTCCCACGGCTATCTGTCTGCCCGGGAACGCGTCGAACCGGCCCGCCGCAACCTGCATAAACGTTGAGACCGCGTTCTCCATGGGGTCGTCCATGCCCCTGGCGAACAGCTCAGAAATGCCGTCGACAATGCGGTTGCCTTTGTCCGGCCGGGATGCGGCGTAACGGGTCATGTCCGTCTTTACGGTGCCGGGGGTGTAGGCCATCACTGAAACCCCGTGCTCGGCGGCAGAGCCTGCCAGGCACTCGGTCCACAGCGTCAGTGCTGCCTTCGACGCGCAGTAAGCAGAGAACCCGGCGCTGGCGAATCCAGCGGCGTGGCTGGACACGTTGACCACCCTGCCCCGGCCGCGGGCGACCATGCCCGGCATGGCTGCGTGAGCAAAGAAGAACTGGCCCGACAGGTTTACTTCTATGACCCGCCACCACTCGGCCGGGTCCAACTCCCAGTCAGGACCGCTCGGCCCCACGACCCCGGCGTTGTTGATGACGATGTCTATAGGCCCGAGCAGCCGCTCGGCCTCATCGACCGTCGCCTTCACAGAGTTCTGGTCAACCACGTCGCAGGTTAGGACGACGGTCCGGCCCCCGGTTGCCTCTATCGACGCGGCCGTTTCTTGCAAGCCGTCCGCAGAGCGCGCCACCAGTGCGACGGCCGCCCCGGCCTTAGCGAGGGCGATAGCGAACTCCCGCCCCAGACCCTTGCTGGCGCCGGTGACGAGCGCTACTTCCCCATTCAGATCAATCGAGTCAGTCAACAAGTTCTCCTCGCGCCTAGCGGAACGTCAGGGCGCGCGCCGGGTTGTCTATAAAAATTGCCGAGATAGTC
>CAVOCN010000200.1:0-3535 GCA_963694205.1 Dehalococcoidia bacterium
AAAGGGCGACGGCACCGTCACGCTCAGCGAGAGCGACGGCGCGACACAGGTTGATGTGGACGGCGAAGCACAGGTAAGCGGGGTGATTGCGAGGGTTGGCCAGCGCCTGATGGGGGCTGCGGCGAAGTCACTTCTCGGCCGTTTCTTCGATTGCATGTCCAAGCGCGTAGACGCCACTTAGGGGCGATTAAATGGACCGGCCAGAACAGCCAGAACACTCAGAACACCGGGATCCCCCCAAACATTTGGACATCAAAGAGTCCAAGGGTGTACTCACACTAACGCTGGACGACCCGCCGACCCGCAACTCGATGGGCGCGGAAATGGCCTTGGAGCTTTCGGGCGAACTTCAGCGATTCGACGCCGACCCGGAGCTACGCGTCTTGCTTCTGACCGGCCGCGACCCTGCCTTTTGCTCGGGGGCGAACGTCAGGCGAATGGCCGAGGCGAACCTCGGCCGCCCCGATGGTGATGCGCTCGATTCCGACCCCTGGGCCGAGTTGGACGAAGCTTGGTCCGGCGACACTAAAGACAGCGAAGAAGAGATGGACGCTGTGCGCCACCTGCCATTGCAGCTTCACCGCCTGAGAAAGCCGTCCATTGCGGCGGTGAACGGACCCGCCGTCGGGCTGGGCATGGGCGTGGCGTTGGGCTGCGACATTCGCCTGGCTTCAGAACAGGCGACGTTCAGTGAGGGCTTCGTGAAGATGGGTCTAATTCCGGCGGACGGCTCTTGCTGGCAGCTTCCCCGCCTCATTGGCCTTGGAAACACGCTGATGCTCCAGTACACAGGTGATGCCATTACCGCCGACGAGGCCTTTCGTATGGGCCTGGTTTCCCGGGTGACGCTGCACGACGACCTTGTCGGTGACGCAACTGAACTCGCCCGGCGACTGGCCGGGGGATCGACATACTCGATGTCGCTGATTAAGCGGCTGGTGCAGCGCTCCCTGGACGTAGACCTTGCTGAGAGTATGCGTCTCGCCGGACCGGCCCAGGCTATTGCCAGGCGAACCGAAGACCATAGTGAAGGGGCCAGGGCGTTCATTGAAAAGCGCCCGCCCCATTTCAAGGGGCGCTAGACGGCGCTTCCAGAACGCTGGCCCGTTTTATTCGGGAAGCTCTGCCTTATTCAGGAAGCCCTTCGAGGAACCAGCGCAGGGTGCCCTCGAACGACGCCGGGGACTCGTGGTGGAGCCAGTGGTCGGTGTCTTCTAATTCGGCCAGTCGGTGTCGGGCTATTTGCTCGGTGATTTGTACGGCGGCGGCGTGGGTTAGGTCCTGGCTCTGCCTGCCGCGCAGCACCAATGTTGGGCAGGCGATTCGGTCCCACTGTTGCCACAACGCGTCGGCACCGGCCATGTAGATGCCGTGGGCGACGGTGTCGTGCTTGAAAGAACGCCCCCCATCCATGCCGCCGCCGGTCAGGCTGCGGCCCTGCCGGTCGAGGGCTGTCCCAGCAGCGCCTGGGCGCTGACGCTTTAGATAGCCCACCACCTCGTCGAACGAGGACCAGCCCGTCTCTGTATGCCCGCTGATGGACTCCAGTTCGTAAAGGACCAGCGCCGAGACGGCTGCGGGTCTTTCGGCGGCTAGTCGCCCCGCCAGCCGGGCACCCGCGCCGTGGCCGACCACGATTGCGTCGTGCAGATCGACCTGGGTCGCGAAAGCGAGGAGATCTGCGTAGAGATACTCGAATGCGTACTCCGCGCCTGGCGGACGGTCGCTGTCGCCGTGTCCTCGCAACTCAGGTGCGAAGACGTGGTAGTCGTCGCGAACTCTCGGCACCAGCAGGTCCCAGGTTCGGGGTGAGTCACCCAGGTCGTGGATGAGCACCATTTGACGCGCTTTCGAGGAGGAGCGGCGTACGCCCCAGTCGATGTAGTTGAGTCGCAGCCCGTCGGATTGAAAGATTCGTCGCACGGGCTTGGCCGCTGGCGCTCCGGCACCCGGCCTGGGACTTTTTGGGCCCTTACCCTGGCTAAGTCTGGCGGGCACGCGCTACGGCCAGTTCAGTGAGGCGCCGTCGTAAACCTCTTCCAGGAACTGCCCGGTGAACGCCGTCTTGTAGTCGAAGGGCTCGGGCAGCGCTTCGTAGCGGATGAGGTGGTCGTAGAGGGCTTTCCACTGGGCGTCGGTCATTGTGCCCAGGCCTGACAGCTCAGTCGCTTCACTGACGGCGTCTGTGAGTTCGGTTTGCAGCATGAATGCCTGGTGTGCTCTGTCTTCGTCGGGTGCGAACTTTAGGACTATGTCCACTGTTTTTTCCGGGTTTTCCAACGCGTAGTTAAAGCCCTTCATGGTCGCCTTGAGAAACCGTTTCACCAGGTCCGGGTCGGTCTCTGCGGTATCTGTCAAGGTTATGTATGTCAGACCCATTGTAGGGACTCCGTAGTCGGCCGGGTCCCACAGTGTGACGTCGAACCCCAGTCGCCGTACCGTGTCGGGCTCGTTAGATTTAAAGACGGCCAGTACGTCTACCTGGCCCTCGGTGAGTACGCGGGGATCGAAGCCGACGCGGACTTCTTGCACCTGGGACCGGTCGATGTTTTCGGACTCGACCATTGCCAGGTAGTCCGGCGGGACCGACGTTTTGTAACCGAGGGTTTTCCCTTCCCAATCGGACAGGTCTTTGATGCCACTGTCGGCCAGGGCCATGTAGCTCTGCTCACCTTGCTGTCCAAAGAGGGCGAAGGCGACGATGGGCGCACCGGGGTCGGACCTGCGCTTTAGCACCGAGGTTGCGGCGGCGGTGGTGAAGTGTACGTCGCCGGACAGCAGTAGTTTCAAATGTTCGCCGGTAGAGGCGTGACGGATGTCTACTTCGAGGCCCTGTTCGGCGAAGTAGCCGTTTTCCTGCGCTACGTAGACGGCGACGAACGGCAGGTTGGCCTGGGGTTTGAAGCCTGCCATGAACACTATTTGGCGTGGTTCGAGGGTTTCTGGCGATGTGGCGGCAGGCTCCTTGTTCGAACAGGCTGATGCCAGCAGGCCAACCAGGGCTAGCAGCGCTATTGGGAGTAACCATTTCGCCCTGGCTGGTGTTTTAGATGGGTAAATCATGTGTCACGTAGTGCTCGAGAATTGATCTAACAGTCGGTAGCGATTTGCTACTTACTTGTATATTAATACTATGGTGGCCGTAGTCAATGGTCTGCAATGGGGATTAGTAGGCCAACCAGAGTTTTAGGTAGGGAGGGTTTGTGACAGGTACGGCAAAGCGTGATGATCCAGTCTCTATGGCGCTCGACCTTGTGGGGGATCGCTGGACGCTTGCCGTGTTGCGCGACCTGCTGAGGGGCAATACTCGCTTTTCCGAACTGAAGCGGTCTGTTAACGGTATTGCCGCCAACATTCTGTCCGACCGGCTACAAAGGCTAGAGCGGTACGGCATTGTCGGTCGCCATATCTACAACGAACACCCGATCCGGGCTGAGTACAGGCTTACTCCCAAGGGCCACGAGCTGGGTGTCGTGGCCGGGGCGCTGGCGGCGTGGGGCGCACGGCACCTGTCAGATGAGCCGTATTTAGTGCA
>CAVOCN010000201.1:0-3518 GCA_963694205.1 Dehalococcoidia bacterium
TAATTAAGTTCGACCAGATAGGCATAACGCGGCGCTCGGTGGACGGCGAATTGACCCCCGAGTACGTCGAGGGCATGACCGTCCCCGGTTGGCGTCTCGGCCTCCAGTCCGTTTATGCAGGCTCTATTGAAGAGCGTATCGAAACCACCAGGCAGCCCCAGCGCTGGCGAGCCAATAGACTTGACGAGCTTGTAGAGCAATTCCCCGCTGAGGTTCCAGCCTTCGAAGCTGGCATGCGCTCTCAGCTTGGCGTGCCTATTATTTACGCCGACGACGTCATCGGTTTCCTGACTGTTTCTTCATCCGCCACCGATTCGTTTCCAGACGACCACGCCCGTTTGCTGGGGCTCATAGCGGGCCAGATCGCCGGGACGCTTGCCAACACCCGCCTCCTCGCCGCCTCCAAAGAGAGCGAAGAGCGGTACCGGGGCCTGGTGGACTTTTCACCCGACGCCATCGTCATTCACCAGGAACGGATAATTCTCTACGCCAACCGGGCAGCCTCCAATTTACTGGGACTGAGCGACCCGGACGAACTCATCGGCGTGGACATAGGCGACTTCGTCGAGCCCGACTACTGGAGCCTTTTCGTCGACCGGCTGGCAAGCCTGTACGGAGAGAGCGAGAGGACGGGCGTCGATACAATCGGCCTGGTCAAAGCCGACGGAACGACAATATACGTCGAGGCGGTCAGTGCCCCCGCGCAGTTCGGGGAAATGACCGTCGGACAGACAATTCTCAACGACGTGACCAACCGGCGAGAGTCCGAAACGCTGCTATGGCGGCTGGGCAGGGAAAACGAAGTCCTCGCCAGCCTTGGCCGAATCGTAGCGTCCAGCCCGCATATTGAAGATGTCATCGAAGACTTCTCTGTCGAACTGAAGGAGCTTCTTAGTTTCGACCGCCTGGTACTGGCCGCTCTCGACGAAACCGGGCGAACATTTACTGCGACACACGTCGTGGGAATGGCCATTCCAGGACTTGACGAAGGGTCCGCCCACCCCGTAAGTGACCACGTTTGGAAAGAGTCTATGGACTCCGGGTTGGGTGAACTGGTCTCCGGTAACGACATGGCGCTTCGCGGTGAAACATCGGCGGTGCACAGGCTCCTCATCGACGCCGGGATAACCTCGTTCGTCTCCGTGCCCTTGCGCCATGAAGACAAGCTTCGTGGGTTCCTCAGCGTTGGCTCAGTACTCCGAGACGCGTACGAAGAAAAAGAGCTGGGAATTGCCCAGCGAGTCGCTCAGCAAATCAGCGGCGCCGTCGAGATATCCCGGCTGAACCGACAAAGCGCCGAAGCAACTGCTGCCCTGCGAGACAGCGAGAGCAAGCTATTCGACCTGTTCGAGAACGCGCCTATGGCCTATCACGAGGCCGATGCCGACGGGACGATCTTACGAGTCAACCAGACCGCATTGAACATGTTCGGGTATGCGGAAGACGAAATGGTGGGCAGGTCGATCCTGGACTTCCTTGTCGAGAGCGAAGAAGTGGCGACCAACATCGAGCGCTTCAAACACGAAGTGCCAGCCACTTCTTCCATGTGGGAGCGCACGTTCATAGCCAAGGACGGCACTTTTGTGCCCATTCTTGTCACCGTCAAGGTGCAGACAGATGCACAGGGCAAAACCATTGGACAACTCGCCACCATGCAGGACATGTCGGAGCTAAAGCGGCTGGAAGAGCAACTCCTGCGGGCCCAGAAAATGGATGCGCTTGGCAAACTGGCCGGGGGCATTGCTCACGACTTCAACAACCTGCTTACCGGGATGATGCTACAGGCTGGCATAGCTCGAAACGCCGTCTCCGTCGACGGTCCCCAGGCCGAGTCGGGGCTGGACGAGATCGTCAAAATTGCCAAGCGTGCTTCCTTGCTAACACGACAACTCCTGACCTTCTCCCGTAGTCAGATGCTCAACCCCATAATCTGCCAGCCCAACGAGATGGTCACCGACATGCACCTGATGCTGCGCAGGCTCATCGGAGAGCACATCGAACTGGTGTTGCTGCTGGACAGCAACGTGGGCTCAATCAGCATCGACCCCAGCCAGTTCGAGCAGGTCTTGGTCAACCTGGTACTCAACGCCAGGGACGCCGTGGCCGACGGCGGGAAAATTACCATCAAGACCGCTACAACCGTCGAACTACCCGTCGAAACTGGGGATTCGGAGTTCGGTGTCGAAGCCGACAACGGTTACCTTGTACTCACTGTCGCCGACGACGGGAAAGGCATGACCAACGTGGTTAAGAACCGGGCGTTCGAGCCATTCTTCACCACCAAAGAGGTCGGCCAGGGCACCGGGCTCGGCCTGGCCACTTGCTACGGCATCATCGCCCAGAGCGGAGGGGCGATGGACCTCATCAGCGAGGCGGGTGTGGGGACCATATTTAACATCTACCTGCCTATCCGCATCGCTTCGCAGGTTCGTGCCACGCAGGAACCTGAAACGCCGATGATAGCCACCGGCACCGAGACGGTGCTGCTCGTGGAGGACGAACCATCGGTGCGCAGGGCCCTGGCCTCGGTGTTGTCGGACAGTGGTTACCGGGTTCTCGAAGCCTCAAACGGGCATGAAGCGCTCAACGTCTACCACGACCCCGAGGCGTCGCCCACCGACATAGTGGTCACCGACGTCGTCATGCCGTTAATGGGCGGCAGGGAACTTTCCGAGAAGCTAAGGGCGGTCGATCCGTCGCTGAAAATCCTCTTCACCTCCGGGTACAACGAGGACCAGGCGAACCTTCTCGGGGGGCCGGGAGAGATAACCAGCTTCATCCACAAGCCGTTCCTGCCCAACGACCTCATAGCAGACGTTCGCGCACTGCTGGACCGTGGCGGCGACGGCGACTGAGCCAGCCCGCCGCGTTGCATGGTTCGCCTCGGCTTTTGGGCCAGGAAGTCGGCCAGTGCAAACAGGCTACTGGTAGGTCTGGAAGAGCTTTCCCCAGCCGGTCTTCAAGGCCTCTCGTACGCGTTTGCGTCCAACGAACCTGAGCCAGTAGTCGTTGTGGTAAACGTTGGAAGCCGCAAAGGCCCAGGGCGCAATAGGGGAGCGCAGCAGCATGTTCTCCAGGGGCTTTAACGGCCCCCAGTAGATGAGTTTCTGACCCTTCGACGCGAAGGTGTTCTCATTGGCGTTGAAGTGCCAATTCACGCCCGAAATGTCCTCTCCGACGACCTCAATCTCGTCGGGGTCACCGACCCCCAGACCGGCCTCATGCGCAAGTCGGATGAACTTCAGGCTCATCGGGTCCAGCCCCATCATTTTGGCTGCCGTGGCATCCAGCGCAACCTGGTCGGCCGAGGCCAGCAGCACGTTCTTTTCGTGCCACTGCATCGCCCGCGGCCCCGGTCCATCGCCCGCCAGCGTGCCATCCATGACAGCGAAAACCCCCGGGTGAATTTCCTTTTGAATAGCCAGCAGGTCCACCAGCGTCTCGTGGATGACCGAGTGGGTCCAGTGTCGCCTGCGGTGCAGCAGGCCACCAAAGGCGTTCTTCATCGCGCCGGTCAT
>CAVOCN010000202.1:0-3517 GCA_963694205.1 Dehalococcoidia bacterium
ACCGAGCAGGTGTTCGCGATACCGGGCATGGGCCGACTGGTCGTCGACTCCATCGTCCGCCGCGACTACCCAGTCATTCAGGGTGCAATGCTCGTAATTGCCGTGTTGCAGGTAGTAGTTAACCTGCTCACCGACCTGTCGTACGCAATATTCGACCCGAGGATCAAGTACTAATGCAAGGCGACACACAGACACCGCAGACATACGCGCCTGCTCCTCCTTCCATAGCGGAAAAGGCGGCCAGCTTCTGGCAGGGGACCAAAGACAAATACAGGTGGACCTGGCGACGGCACCCCATGCTCATTGTGGGCCTGGTAGTGCTAATTCTTATGGGACTCATGGCCATACTGGCCCCGGTCCTGTTCACCGTCGATCCCACGGCCGTCGACCCGCCCAACAGGTTGGCGGAACCGGGCGAAGTGATCACAGACGAAGGCGTTTCCAGGAGAGCGTGGTTCGGTACCGACTTCGTCGGCCGAGACGTGTACTCCCGCGTCGTCTACGGCGCGCGCATCTCCCTGGCAGTCGGCTTTTCCGTCGGCGCGCTCACGGCCATCAGTGCCGCGTTCTTGGGCCTCTTAGCCGGGTACTTCAGCTTGGTCGATCTCGTCTTAATGAGAATCATGGACGCCATTATGTCGATACCTAACATCTTGTTAGCTATCGCACTGGTTTCCATTGTCGGAGGTAGCGTACCGATCGTAATTTTCGCCATCTGGTTCGTAGTGTTCCCACGGGCTGTTCGGGTAGTGCGGTCGTCCGTGCTCAGCTTGCGGGAAGAGGTTTACGTGGAGGCGGCCCGGGCCATCGGTGCCAAGACGCCGAGAATCCTCATCAAACACGTATTCCCTGGCACTATCGCTCCGCTCATTGTCACTGCGACTCTCATCGTGGCCGGAGCCATTCTGACGGAGGCCATCCTGAGCTTCCTCGGTGCCGGTATCGACCCCGAGACCCCCGCCTGGGGTTCCATGATGGCTGACGGTCGCCGGACCATCTCGCAGGCCATCTGGGTGGTCGGCATCCCCGGTGGTTTCCTGACCCTGACCGTACTGGCGATCAACACCATTGGAGACAACCTGAGGGACATTCTCGATCCGAAGTTGTCTCGCTCCGAGGGTTAATCTCTCGACCGAACCCGATAAGTGAAGGGCCCGGGCATTTGCCCGGGCCCTTGTTTTTGCCCACCGAACATTGAAACCCCCTCTTGCAGTTCTCTCGTAAACTTCCTGCATGCGTTTGAATACCCTCACTCTGTCTCGTTGGCGGTCACGCTGGCAGCAGCAATCTGGATTACGGGCGTTCAGAGCCCCGTTAACGGCCATCGCCATCGCCGTCGGCCTTGGCCTGGCCGCCTGCACTAATAGTCCCGAGCCGCCAGCAACTCCCGTCTCATCCGGGTTGCAGATCGACACAACCCCTGAAGTCGTCTGTGTCCAGGGCGTGTGTGTGGACGCCGAAACCGGCCAGCGCGTCGAGGGTGGGGACGACGGCAGGGTCGACTCATCGGTTGTCGACCCGGCACGCCGCAGCCCCGACGGCGAAGAGGTGTTCCGTGGCTCGCCCCAGCGTTCGGTCCCAGGCAGCCCGGGCACAGGCCGCGCTGGCACCGCGCCCGACGGTCCGGTCACCCCGTTCACCAACATCGCCCAAGAAGCGCTGGGCGCCGACTGGCGTATCTGGAACGACCGCCCCGGAGTTGCGGTCTTCGACTTTGACCGCGACGGCGACATGGACTTCTACCTCACCACCTATGGTGGCCAGACAAACAAGCTGTTCCGTAACGACGGCGACGGCGCGTTCACAGACGTCGGCGTTGAAGCCGGCGTTGCGGCAACTAGCAGCCATAGCACCGGCGCGGTCGCCTGCGACATAGACAACGACGGCTTTCAGGACCTGTACGTGGGTGCCTGGGGCAACCCCGACGACGACCTGGACTTTCGCTCTTACCAAGCCGAACCAGGCCCCGAGTCGGACGCCAGCGATCCTGATGCAGGGGGTGACACGGGCGACCCCGGCATAGCCGACTCGCTTTTCCGCAACAATGGCGACGGCACGTTCACCGACATCACCGTATCGGCCTTCGGCGACGGCGTGAACGTGCGCTCGGCCACCGCGGTAGCCTGCGCCGACGTCAACCTCGACGGGTACGTAGACATCTTCGTCGGCAACCTCATGGCCCCCGACTTCCGCGACTTCGCATCCGCAAATCATCCCGGCCATTACGATGCGCTCTATCTCAGCAACGGCGACGGCACGTTCACCGATATCGCCGAATCGGCCGGGGTACGGGGCGGCGAGATAGTCATGCGGGACCCCACCGGCAAGCCCATCCTCTTCGAAGACCCGGCGACCGGCGAGTGGTACGAGGGCTGGGACCCGACCTGGCTCGACAGTGCCGGGAACGTTATCGGCGAACCTACGTCGCAGACCCACGCTGCGTTCTTCTTCGACCACGACGACGACGGCGACTCCGACCTTTGGCTCGCCAGCGACGGCGACCGGTTCAAGATAATGCGCAACGACTCCGACGCCAACGGCGTGACGTTCACCGAAATCGCCCACGCAACCGGCATCGACAAGGTCGGCGCGTGGATGGGCTTCGCCATCGGCGACATCGACCTCGACGGCGACCTCGACGTCTTCGTCGCCAACATCGGCTACCACCCAAACACCCGGCCCCCCATGCGAGGGCCGAGCGGGTCGTGCGAATATCATCAGCGCTTCAGTTGGGGCACCTGCCAGCACTACCTGCTGCGCAATGACGGCGTAACCGACATCGCCGGGGTGGGGACCGTTGGCTTGTTCGCCGACGTGGCCGCATCCACCCAGGTCCTGCCCAGCCCGTACATGCCGCCCGAGTCCCTCGACCCATCGCGGATAGACCCGTTGCAGCCGGTGCTATCCGGTCTGGCGGCATACGAGTTCGGCTTCGGAGCAACCTTCTTCGATCTTGAAAACGACGGCGACCAGGACCTTTACTGGCTTGGCTCAACCGTCGCGTCAGGCCAGGGTCCGGGAGGGGATGCCTTTCCCGGCGCGGGGCGGCTCATGCGCGGCGACGGCAACGGGGGCTTCGAAGACGTCACCGTCAGGGCTAGAGTCATCGACGTGCTTGGGGTGCAGTACGACGGCATCGACCAGCCCAACTCCATCAGGACTATGCGTAGCCTAAAAGTATCCAACCGGTTCCACGAGAACGGCAAAGCCGTCGTGCACGCCGACCTCAACGGCGACGGCTACCTCGACCTCATCGCCACCAACAGCTCCGGCCCCGTATGGGAGGGTCGCGAAAGCACCATCAGCCAGGTAGCCGGCCCGGTATTCATCTGGATAAACGGTGGCGGCACCAATCACTGGTTTAGCCTGCGCCTGACGGGCCGTATGGCTATAGACGGCACGGGCAGCAACGCCGACGGCATCGGGGCCCGCGTCTACGTGCGCACCACCAGCGAGGACGGGGTGAGCGAAATAATACAGGTCCAAGAAGTCCGAGCGGGGTCTAGTTACCTTTCTA
>CAVOCN010000203.1:0-3515 GCA_963694205.1 Dehalococcoidia bacterium
GGCGTCTGCCGGCACTTTCATCCTCGCCGCCGGGCACGTCGCGGCCATGGCACCGTCCACCAACGTCGGCGCCGCCTCACCGGTCGGCCCGGGCGGGGAGGACCTGCCCGACACGCTCGCATCCAAAGCTACCCAAGACGCCGCGGCTTTCTTACGCAGCATTGCTGGTGAGAGAAATCGCAACGTCGAGGCCCTGGAGGTCACGGTGCTGGACGCCGTCTCCTACTCGGCGTCCGAAGCGTTGGAACTTGGGGTGATCGACATGGTCGCTTCCGGACTAGAGGACCTGCTCGCCCAACTGGATGGCCGGAAAGTGAACATAGACGGCTCTGTACTCACGCTGGAGGTCGAGGGACTGGCGACGGTGGCCGTCGACCGGAACCTGGTAGAGCGATTTTTGGGCGTTATCGCCAACCCCAACATCGCGCTGCTATTGCTCAGCATCGGCGGCTTCGGAATTCTCATAGAGTTCTACAACCCCGGCGGATGGGTCGCGGGCATATTCGGTGTTATCGCGCTGGCACTGGCCTTCGTGGCGCTGGGCAACCTGCCGGTTAACTGGACCGGGTTCGGCCTGATAGCCCTGGCAATGGTGCTTTTCTTCGTAGAAGTGCAGGCACCGGGGCTGAGTGTGCCCGGCATCGCCGGTGGCATCGCGTTCGTGCTCGGTGCGTTCCTGCTGTTCGGCGGGTTCTCGCCACCGGCCCTGGACGGACCGAGCACTCGCGTCAGCATATGGGTGCTGGTCGGAACCGGCCTGACCATCGCCGCCGTCATGACGCTGCTAGTGCGCACCTCTCTTCAGGCGCGTCGGTTACCACAGGCGACCGACCGGCAGGAAATCGCCGCAGCAATAGGGGAATTGGCCATCGCCGTCACGGCGCTAAACCCATCGGGAACGGTAAACGTCCTGGGCGAGGAGTGGAGCGCCGTCAGCGGCACCGGGGAAGCGATCCAAGAGGGCGAGTCGGTGCTGGTAACGGAAACCAAAGGCCTGACGTTGCATGTAAAGCGAGCAGCCGACAAGACCCGGAACGAAAAATAGGTTACATTCCTCCAACGGGTCAGGGAGGACCCTCAGTCATGATCCCTTACATAATTATCGTTAAACAGTACGAAAGATTGGGTGTTTTCTGGCTGGGCCGGTTTACCGGTATTCGCGGGCCGGGCCTGCATGTAATGATCTGGCCATTACACAAAGCCCAGAAAATCGACACACGTGAGGTCGTGATCGACATCCCCCGGCAGACCACCATCACCGAGGACAACGCCCCCATCGACATTGACTTCCTTGTCTACATGCGGCCCATCGGGGAACAGGCAGAGAAGGCGATCATTGACGTGGTCGACTACAAGTCTGCTGTCGTGGGCATCGCCACCACGAACCTGCGTGCGGTCATCGGTGAGATGAGCCTCGACGACGTGCTGTCTCAGCGCGAGCGGATCAACCACTCTCTTCGTGAACGCCTTGACGAAGTCACGAGCAGATGGGGGATCAAGGTGACCCAGGTGGAGATCCGGGAGATCGAGCCGCCAAGGGACATTCAAGAAGCAATGAACAGGCAGATGTCGGCCGAGCGGGTGCGTCGTGCGGCTATCATCGAGTCCGAGGGAATCAAGAAGGCCGCAATCACGGTGGCGGAGGGCGAGAAGCAATCTGCCATCCTCAAGGCAGAGGGCCACCGCCAGAGCGAGATCCTCACCGCCGAGGGCGACCAGCAGGCCGCCAAGTTGCGCGCCGACGGCTTTGCAGTTGCGTTGGAGCGGGTGAACGAGGTCGCGCGAGGTCTCGACACGAAGGCGATGAGCCTTCAGTACTTCGACACCCTGAAAGATCTGGGCTCAAGTCCGGCGAGCAAGTTCATATTCCCCATGGAATTCACCAACATGCTCAAGCCCTTCCTCGGCATGGGCTCAAGCGACGGGGACGAGTCTAAAGACGGCTAAACGGCCTGGTGCGTAGCAGCTAACCTAAACGGCTAACTAGGCTTAGAGAAACTCTTTTACCGTTCGGGCGATGGTCATGGTCATGCCGGGCACGGCGGCGATATCTTCGACCGTAGCCTCGCGGACACCGGCGGCGGAGCCGAAGCGGCGCAGCAGCATTTTGCGCCGCTTCGGCCCAATTCCCGGCACTAAATCCATCGCCGACTTGATCGAGCTCTTTGACCGGCGTTCTCTATGAAACGTTATTGCGAAGCGGTGCGCCTCATCTCGTGCCCTTTGCACCAGGAACAGGGCAGGGGACGTTTTTGGCAGCACAATCGGCTCCGGCGTCTGGGGAACGAACAACTCCTCGTTCTCTTTAGCCAGGCTGGCCAGCGGCACCGAGTCGATGCCCAGTTCCAAGAACACCTGTAGTGCGGCACCCAGATGGCCCTTGCCGCCGTCGATCAACACGAGATCCGGCTGCTTGGTCCAGGCCTTGCCTGAGTCAGAGTTCGCCCCAGGGTCACTGGCGGCGTTGCCGCTCTTATAGCGCTTAAAGCGCCGGGTCAGCACCTCGCGCATGGAAGAGTAGTCGTCTATGCCGACGACGTTCTTAATCTTGAAGCGCCTGTAGTCCGACTTCTTGGGCCGTGCGTCCTCGAACACCACCATGCTGCCAACGGTGTTTGTGCCCTGAATGTTGGAGATGTCGTAGCACTCAATGCGCTGGGGCGGCCGGGGCAGGTTGAGGGCCTCTTGTAGCTCAACGATGGCGGCGTTCAGGTCGGTCGTCTCGGCCTGCTTGATCTTTAGCTGTTCGAGGCCGCGCTCGGCGTTCTCTTCCACCATCTGCACCAGGCGGCGTTTTTCACCCCTTTGGGGTACTTGTACAAGTACCGGGCCGTCCCTTTTTTCAGACAGCCAGGTCTGTATGGCCTCACGTTCATCCGGCTCCCAGGGCGCGAGTATGCGCCGCGGTATGTAGGGGTTGGAGGCATAAAACTGGCGAATGAACGACGCGACTGTCTGGCCGGGAGGGTCGTCGGCGGTCCCCTCCATAATGAAGTGGTCCCGGCCGATGAGCTTGCCCTGGCGAATGAAGAAGACTTCGACCCAGCTCTCGTTGCGTAGGGTCGCGGTGGCGATTACGTCCATGTTCTCCGACGACAGGTGCAGGACTTTTTGGCCCTCGTGCACGCTCTCTATTGCCGCCAGTTGATCTCTGAGCGCCGCTGCGCGCTCAAACTCCAGATTGTCCGAAGCGGCCGTCATGTGTTTTTTGATCGACCTGGTGACCTTGTCGGTTCGCCCCTCCATGAACATGACCACCTGGTCTATCACCTCGGCGTAGCCGGGCTTGTCCACCACGCCTATGCACGGGCCCACACAGCGATGAATATGGTAGTCGAGGCACGGACGCTCGTCGGTGCCGGTAATGGTCTTGGTACAGGACCGGTAGGGGAACAGCTTCTTGAGCAGCGCCAGGGTGCGTCTAACGCTGCCCGCGCTCGCATAGGGCCCGAAATAACGCGACCCGTCATCCCGGACTTTGCGGGTGATGTAGACCTGGGGGAAGTCCTCTGTAG
>CAVOCN010000204.1:0-3497 GCA_963694205.1 Dehalococcoidia bacterium
CAAATATTGGAGACACAGCACCGGACTTCCGAGTCCCGGACCAGAACGGCGACATGGTCACCTTGAGCCAGTACAAGGGATCCAAGAACGTCGTCCTGTCCTTCCACGTTTTCTCGTTCACCGGTGGCTGAACGGACCAGATCTCCTCGTTTCGAGCCAACTACTCGAAGTTCGTGGAGCACGATACCCAGGTACTGGGTATAAGTACAGATCCCAAGCCCACCCAGACGGCCTACGCCACATCCCTAGGTAACTTACCGTACCCATTGCTTTCGGATTTCCACCCCAAGGCGGACGTGTCGAACGCATACGACCTTTACAACGAAGAGCGCGGCACCTCAGACAGGGCCGTCCTCATCATCGACAAGGACGGCGTCATTCGCTACAGGCGGGTCTACGCCAGCGCGGCCGACATCCATGTAGAGGACTTCCTGGCCGAGATAGACAAGCTCTGAGCGCCGGGGCCGGGTCTGAGTCAGGGTCTGGGTTGCGGCCATTCGAATCGGGCGAGCACGTCCTGTTCGTCGACAAGCGCGGTCGGCTGTACCTCGTCAAACTCGTGGCCGGTAAGCGCTTCAACTCGCACACCGGCCACTTCGAGCTAGACGAAGTAGTCGGCCTGCCCGAAGGGTCGTGGGTAACGACCTCGCGGGGCAACCTGCTGCTCGCCATCCGGCCGACGATGGGCGACTACACCCGCCTAATGCCCCGCACAGCGACCGTCGTGTACCCCAAGGACCTCGGCGGCATAATCATCAACGGGGACATCTTCCCCGGCGCCACCGTCGTCGAGGCGGGCTGCGGGTCCGGCGCCGTGACTATTGCTTTAATGCGCGCCGTCGGTCCCGAAGGCTTCGTCCACTCCTTCGACCTGCGGCAGGACATGGTCGATCGCGCCACTCAGAACGTGAGCGACATGGCCGGTAAGTTGGACAACGTGTCAATCCAGCTCGGGGACGTTTCCGAAGCGTTGGCCGAACGGGCCAAATCTGGCGAACTGGTCGACCGCATAGTGTTCGACATGCCGGAGCCCTGGGGGATCGTAGACCAGGTCGCAGAGGCTCTAGTACCCGGGGGGATCCTCGTGAGCTTTCTGCCAACAGTCTTGCAAATCAGGGACCTGTCCGAGGCCCTGCGAACCAACGGCCGCTTCGTACAGATAGAGACGACCGAGTCCCTGGTTCGGTCGTGGACCGTGGCCAACAGGTCGGTCAGGCCCGACCATCGCATGGTCGGCCACACCGGCTTCCTCACTACTGCGAGGCTGGCACAGCCCAAACCAGGCAAGCCAGACGATGACTACTCCGGCGAGTCTCCGGATAGCTCCGGTGAATCTGGCGAGTCCGAATCTGGCGCATCGGACCAGTCTGGCCAGAGCGAGTCCACCTCGAACGACAGCGAGGGATAGCCCCCCTCGGCCAGCCGCAGGTGGCCGTCGCCAAGCAACGCCGGGGCTGGAAGATCGCCAAGTTCTTTAGACGAAGGGTAGACCCCGTCCAGACCCGCGACTCCAGTGTCCTTCACCCCGGTGCCCTTCTCCTGCACAAGAACCTGGAAGCCCCCCAGGCCGTCCGGCCGGGTGAGCTTCTCCACGCCGTACCTGTTCGCCCTCAGTTCGCTGGCCGACAGGCCCAGCGCCTGTAGAGTGTCGGCCATAACGTCTATGCCATTGCGCCGGAGCAGTTCGGCCTGGCTGGTCAGCCCGAGAGACCTCAAGCCCACTCCCTCGCCCTCTGTTTGCACCAGAGAAAAATCTACGTGCGCGGTAATGTCCTGGCGGCCCACGTTCTGGTAAGGGCTGAGGCCATCGACGTGGTTGTAGTAGGTCTGCAACGTGCCGCCGGGGCGGGCGTAGATTTCCTCGGCCGTGCCCCCATAGTCGATGCTGACGACGAACCCCCGAATCAGCGATTCGCTGACCGTCTCCATCCATGGCCGGACGCCGGGGTTCACCTCGCCCCTGGAGCCATCTGGTAGCGGGTTAGGGAGCTCGGCCAGGCGAGCGCCGAGTGCAGCCGTTTCCGGCTCGCCCAGCACCCCTGTCAGGGCTGTTCCCTCGTCATTTAGGGCCACGAACCTCTCTTGCACCTCGCCGTCCACCATTTCGAACCGGGCGACGGGCATGGCATCGAGTAGTTCATTGGAAACGAAGCAGCCGGTAACGCCAGTCGGGACGGCCTGTCCCAGGTCCAGGGCCAGGTAGTTGAGGGCATCGGCGAACGCGCCGTCGAGCCGCGCTGCATACTCCGTCACGTCGGTCGCCAGGCCGCCCTTGCCCGCACCCATCTCTACGACGGTGAACGTGGCCGGACGGTCCAGCAGCCGCCACATCTGCCGCAACTGAATCGCGATAGCGGCGCCGAACGCAGGGTGGGCCATAGGGCTGGTGTAGTAGTCACCGGCACCGGTCCGTAAGGTCGGGTCCGTGTAGTAGCCTCCAGTCGGGTGGTAGAGGGCGACCTCCATGAACTCCCGAAACGTAATACGACCGCTCCCGGCTATCCGGGATAGTATCTCCTCTTCGGCTGCGGTCGGTGGTCTGTTGGCCTCAAGCACGGTGCCCTCTTTTAGCTATCTCATGGCCCTTAGTAGCTAGTAGCGGAATAAAAAAGGGGCGTCCGAGTCAACTCAGACGCCCCATATCTCTTCAAACTATTGGTTTTTTATCAGGCCAGCTAAGCCTTGGCTTTGGCCTTCGCGTTAGCGTTGCTCTGCTGGCGAGCACGCTTTGCCTGGGGGCTTTCCCTGTCCCAGCCAGAGCCAGGCATGGAATTGCGGAATTCCGACTTCTCTCCGCATGTCTGGCAGGTGCCGATGGACGTGGGCCCGTTGGGGCTCTCGATCATCCAGAAGTGCTCGCAGTCCGAGCCGGTGGTTTCCTCAGTGGTCAAAAGTTTCCCCCTCTTTTAATGAGATGTCCGAAAACGGATATGCGAATGGTTATCTCTGGTCCAACGGTACGTACACCCGGTCCATCTCACCGACGTACAGGAGTCGCGGCCGCAGCAAAATGTTGTTCTCCAGCTGTTCCACCACCTGGGCGGTCCAACCTGGTATTCGACCCATGGCGAAAATGGGGATGTACAGCGACTCTGGAATCCCCAGAATCTGATAAATCGCACCCGACCACAGGTCCACGTTCTGGGCAATGCCCCGGCGTGCATAGGGTGCCATGGCGTCCACCACAGCGGTGAGAATACCAAACCATTTGGGGTCGCCACGGCGCTCGCTCAACCGCTTGGCGTCTTCCTTAAGATGCTTGGCCCGTGGGTCTTCCGTGCGGTAGACCCGGTGACCGAAGCCCACTATCACGTCTTTGTTCTTCAGTCGGTCGGCCACGTACTGGTGCGCCTTGTCTTCGGAACCGATCTCCAGCGCCATCTTCATGACGCCCTCGGCTGCCCCCCCGTGGGAAGGGCCTTTCAGCACCGCGATACCGGCGGTCACCGCGCAGTGCACGTCGGCCTTTGTAGAAGCGGCGATACGCGCAGCAAAAG
>CAVOCN010000205.1:0-3481 GCA_963694205.1 Dehalococcoidia bacterium
ACCTCCGCTAATGTTGTCTGGGCACAGGCGAGATCGGGCATGTTGCTCTGGCGCAGGTCCAGGTCGGTGAGCGACGCGACTACGCTTGCGGCGTGCGGGCCGACCAATTGCACGCCCGAGAAAGACGACGTCAGGTCGAACACCGAGCCGTCTTGCAGCAACGGCTCGACGGTCGTGAGCAGCCCGTCATGGTCGCCAGCGCTTGCCGTCAGCCAGGCCTCGGTGGCGGCCAGCCGGGCGATCTGCACATCAACGCCGCTCCGACTGCTCGACACCGTAGCGCCAGTGACGGTGCCGATGGCCGGGACGTTCCCCAGCTTCGCAAGTGCATCTGGGACGCCGGGGCCCTGCAACCGTAGCTTCGTAACGTGGCCATGCTCGGCCATGCCCACTCGCTCGCGAGCGGCCGGTAGTTCGCTGTCTGGCCCGGCGAAGCGCGTCGGCACCGCCCAGCCGTCGAGCGTTGCCATCTTCGCCCCGGCTTCGAGCAGGTCCCAGTGGGCAGACGTTGCGCCGACGGGTGCGGAGTTGGCCGAGTAGTTCTGGCTCATCTCTTTAACCCCTCAACTTCTCACCGGCAGGGTCGTACACCGGTTCTAGCTGCACGGTCGCCGCCCACAGCTCCCCGGCGACAGGTATGTCCACCCGCACGCCGTTCTCCGCCAGCGCGGCGGGCACTATCGCCAGCCCGAACGGCATCCCCGCGCTTGGGCTTAGCCGGGTGCTGGTCACCCGGCCCACCGGCGTGCCGTCGTGCACTATCGGCGACCCGTCTCTTGGTACCGGGCTTGATGCGTCCATAACGAAGCCCACCAGCCGTTGCCTCGGTCCCCGCCTAACGACCGCACGCAGGCCACCGCGACCGACGAAGTCCTTCTTCGCCAGCCTCACCGCCCAGCCCATGCCGCTCTCAATGGGCGTCGTGATGGAGTCGGTGTCCTGGTTGACGATAATGTGGCCCTTCTCCAGCCGGAGAATGCGCTGCGCCTCCAGCCCGAACGGCGCGATGCCGTAATCGCGACCAGCGGCCGTTATGGCGTCCCACATGTGCTCGGCGTACTGGGAAGGGAAGTGGACCTCCCACCCCGTCTCGCCCACGAACCCGATGCGCAGCAATATTGCGGGCACCCCGGCAACGGTCGCTTCCACCGACCGCATGTACTTGAAGCTTTCTGGCGATAAGTCTGCATCGGTCAACCCCGACAGCGCCTGCCGGGCACGCGGCCCGGCTACGTTGATCGCCGCGAAGCCCGACGTCACGTCGGCGATGTGCGCGGTCAAGTTGCCCTCGGTCGCGATCCACCACTTGTACCACTGCTCGATAAGTTCAATATTGCCGGTGGTAGTGGTGACGAAGAACCGGTCGTCGCTCAGGCGCGTGACCGTGCCGTCGTCAAGAATGGTCCCGTTGTCCAGGCACATCACCCCGTAGCGAATGCGCCCCACCCGCAGGTTCGACATGCGGTTCGTGTACAAAAAGTCGAGCAACCTCGGAGCGTCCAGACCACGCACATCCAACTTGCCAAGAGTGCTTACGTCGATCAGGCCGACGCGTTCCCGCACTGCCTTCGCCTCGGACGCTGCGTCTCCGTAGCTGTACGGCCGCTGCCAGCCGCCCGCGTCCACGATCTGAGCACCCAGCGCAATGTGTTTGTGGTGCAGCGCCGTTCGTTTCACCGGCAGGTGCCCCGGCCCGGCCAGCGCCCCCAGCGATACCGTGATCGACGGCGGACGCATCGTCGTCAGCCCCATCGTCTCTTGAGAAACGCCTGCCAGCTTAGACGTCGTGG
The DNA here is from genome assembly GCA_963694205.1 of Dehalococcoidia bacterium. GTDB lineage: Bacteria > Chloroflexota > Dehalococcoidia > Lucifugimonadales > UBA2962 > CAUZIR01. Next base: position 1,791 of record CAVOCN010000205.1, read on the forward strand.
TGGCGAAGTTGCGCAGGCACATCTTCCCCTGGCACGGCCCCATCGTCGTGGTGGAGTAGCGCTTGAGAATCTGTATGTCGGCAAAGCCCTCGGTCACAGCCTTCTTCAGGTCGCTGGCCGATATGTCCTCACACATGCAGATGAACTGCTTCTTCGCCGCCGAGTCGTGGCCGACTATCGCGTCGTCGTCCTCTGGCTTGGGCCAGGTTGCGGGTGCTTGCTGTTCGCCCCTGGCTGCGGCCACGCCGACCCCTCGGCCCTGCGCCGCCGAATCATCGGGGCTGGGCGCGCCAACGAGACCGCCTACGAGATACACGTCTTTAGGAGCGTCGGTCGGGACGAGCGTCCCCAGTGCCGTATCCGAGACCGTCCCACAGCCCGCTTGCAACGCAAGTTGCGCTGCGGGCTGCATGCGTCCGGCCATGAGTAATAGTTCGCAGTCGATGGACTCGGTGTGCCCGTTCCCAGTAGTAAAAGTGGCCCGCCGCACCGCGCCTTTTCCCGTCGCGCCAATAACAACCGCGCCGCTCTCGCTCCGGGTGGCCGCTTCGGCCATGTCCGAAATTGGCCCGCCGGGCCGGGCGTCCAGCACGGCGGCGACGTCTACTCCAGCCTCTTGTAGCTCGGCGGCAAACGCGTATCCGGAATCGTTCTCTGTAGCTATCACCACTTTGCCACCGGGCCGCACGCCGTACATGCGCAGCAGCCGCATCGCCCCGGTCGCCAGCATAACGCCGGGCAGGTCGTTGCCGGGGAACACGAACGGAACCTCATGAGCACCGGTCGCCAGCACCACTCGGCCCGCCCGTACCGTGAGGACTTCTTGACCCCGTAACACGGTAATGAAGTTGTCGGCGTAGAACCCGAAAGCCGTCGAGTCGGACCACACCTCAACCGAGGTCTGGCCCCTCACACCGGCGATCAGATCAGCCGTGTCGGTAGCGGCTTGGCCCGCGCCGAGCGTCGGTTGCTCGTCCACCAACACCACCTGCGCGCCGCTCTCGGCCGCTGCAACGGCGGCGGACATCCCGGCGTGCCCTGCTCCGATCACCAGCACATCTATGTGCACAGAGCGATGCACGTAGCCCGGCAGATCCGAGGCATTGGGGTTGACCTTTCCCAGCCCGCCAACCGCCCGGATAATTGGCCGGACCAGGTCCCACACGGGCTTCGGCTTGTGGAACGCCTTGTAGTAAAACCCGACCGGCATCAGCTTGTCTGCGCGGTCCAGCACGGACATGGCGTCGAAGTCTACCGACGGCCATGCGTTCTGCGACCCCACGACAATCCCCTCGGTTATACGTGTGACGCACGCCCGCACGTTGGGGGCCCCGTCTACCGTCACCATGCAGTTGGGGCAGCGGCCTGCGACGCATAGCAGGCCCCTCGGCCGGTGATACTTGAAGCTACGCGAAACGGTCTTCACCCCGGCGGCGGCCAGTGCGGAGCCAATGGTGTCGCCAGCAAAGCCGGTCACGGGCTTACCGTTGTAGACGAAAGTGATCGGCCGGTCCCTATCTATGACCTGGCCGTTTGTGGCCGGGCTGTTTACGGGCTCTATGCGCAGGGAAATCGCCATCTAGTTGCCGGGCCCCTTATCGCTAGGTGCCTTTTTGCCCGGCGTCTGGGCGGCCTCGCCCGGCCAGCGGGTCTCGGCGACGACATTGGACACGGTGTCGCGCTCGACGACC
>CAVOCN010000206.1:0-3473 GCA_963694205.1 Dehalococcoidia bacterium
GTCCTTGAGCGTCGACGTCCAGAGAGCGCGGATTGCCGGGCAGGCCGGGCATGGTCACGACGTTGCCCGCGATGGGGTAGATGAACCCGGCACCCACAGATGCCCGCACGTCATTGACCTGGAATGTGTAGTCGGAGGGGCGGCCTTTCCGCTTGGCCTCGTGGCTGATGGAGAGGTGGGTCTTGGCCATACATATTGGCAAATTCCCCCAGCCGAGTTCTTCGAACTGGCGCAGCTTCTTTCGCGCCGCAGGTGACCAGGCCACGTCGCTTGCGTTGTACACGCGACGAGCGATGCCGAGCACCTTGTCTTGCACTGAGTCGGACATTTCGTATGCGTAGTCGATTTCTGGAGGGCCGTCTCCCGTTGCTGCGATGAGGGCCTCGGCGAGGTCGGTGCAGCCCGCGCCTCCTTCGGTGAACGGGCTGGACTCTACTGCGGCTGCCGCTCCAGCTTCTTCGCTGCCCTTTTTGGCGATGAGCAGTTCACCTGGCGTGTCTGTGGGGAACCGGTTCAGCGCCACCACTACCGGCAGGCCGAACGATCGGATGACGCCTATGAGATGCCGCAGGTTCGCCATGCCGGCTTCGACAGCTGCTTCGTTTGGAGTTGCGAGATCGCGCTTTTTTACACCGCCGTGGGACTTGAGGGCCTTGACCGTCGCCACGATGACCGCACCATGGGGCTGGAGGCCCGATGTGCGGGTTTTGATGTGCATGAACTTTTCGAACCCCAGGTCGGCACCGAACCCGGCCTCTGTGAGGACGTAGTCGGCGTAGGCCAGGGCGATTCTGTCTCCCACCACGGAGCTACAGCCGTGGGCGATGTTGCCGAAGGGGCCGGAGTGCACGATTACGGGCTGACCCTCGGTTGTTTGCACGAGGTTGGGCATGATGGCGTGCCGCAGGAGAGACATCATCGAACCAACTGCACCTACGTCTTCGGCGGTGACGGGCCGATTGTCGTCTGCGAACCCGACGACCATGCGGCTCAACCTGGCCCGCAGGTCTTCCAGGTCGGTGGCCAGCGCCAGTATGGCCATTACCTCCGACGCTGTGACGATGTCGAACCCGGTCTCACGAACCGGTGCGTTGTTCGGACCGCCCAGGCCGGTGGCGACCTGGCGCAGCGAACGCTCTTCCATGTCGGAGACTCGCCGCAGGGTTATGCCCGCGGGCGTCATTCCGGGGATGCGGCCTCGCCCTACCTCGTTGTCGGTGAGGGCAGCCAACAGGTTATGAGCAGAGCCGACGGCGTGGGCGTCGCCGGTGAAGTGAATGTTCACTTCGTCCTCTGGGACCACGAGGGATTTGCCGCCGCCGGTGCCACCCCCTTTTATGCCAAAAATAGGCCCCAAAGAAGGCTCGCGCAAAGTGGCGGCCACGTTCACGCCCAGCCTGCCAAGGCCCTGGGCGAGCCCGACGGCGATGGTGGTTTTACCCTCGCCCGCCGGAGTTGGTGTTATTCCGGTGACGACGATGAGTTTGCCCTGGCCGTTTCCACCGTTGACGGCGTCCAGGGGTATTTTGGCCTTGTGGTGGCCATACGGTATTAGCGTGCCGGGGGCGAGCCCAAGCTTTTCGGCGATTTCAGAGATCGGTCGCACGTCAGGGTTACTCCTCTACGCGGTGCCGTCCGTCTTCGTGGGCGAAACGCGGCCCGATTCTAGCACACGGACACCGGAGAGAGTTTGACTCGCCTGTCAAGGCCCCGCGCCTCAGTGACTGGATGATGCTGGCCGATATTAATCGGCCGGGTATTGAGACTGGACCGCGTCCAGGACCGGCTGCAGCGAGTCGAACGGCGTAAACGGGATGTCCCTTTCCCGGCAGTAGTCGGCAAGCGTGCGACGGGCGAATAGCATGTCCGCCTCTCTGGCGACGCAGAAGTCGGAGGTGCCGTCGCCCGCGTATATGACCGTTCGGCCCGCCGCTTTGTGGAGCCGCACCCTCGCGCACTTGCACGCCCCGGCGTCGTCGCACATGACCACGCCATCAGGGTAGGTGGTAACAGCCCTAGTTCCCTGGCTGAAGTCGGCCGTCAGAGAGCTTATTGGGATGGCGGGTATGCCGAAGTGCTTGAGCAGCGGCTCGATGTAGTTACTCAGGCCTCCGGAGACGATTTCTACGGGTATCGAGTTGTCTACGCAGTATTGGACCAACTCCACAGCGCCCGCCCTCGCCTCGGCGCGCTGGATGGCGAACCGCTCGATCTCGTCGGCCCGGTTTGAGGGCAGCGTCTCGCACTCGCGTTCCAAATGCTCCCGGAACGACGCGTCCTTGACGCCCCCAGACGAGTGCCACCCAGGCTCGGCGAATTCGTGCATGACCAGCTGCCCGACGTCCAGGACGGTCAGAGTACCGTCGAAGTCCAATAGAACAGCGAGTTCTCCGCTCACAGGGTTCGCTCGTGGGGCTTTTTCGGCCAAGGCCTCATCGCTTTCGCTATTCATGGCTCAACTCGTCTACCTGGCATTCAGAGCCGTCTCTTGGCGCTGCAACTCCAGCAACACTGGCTGCGTGCGTCGGATGACGTCGGGGCCAGACATGGTTTTGCCTTCGCCACGTATGGCTGCTAAAAAGGCGTGGATGCTCTCTCGCATGCCGATAAACCCCGCCTCTGGACGGGAGCAATCGGCCGTCGCAGATTGCCATTCGTCGCCCGTGAGCCGCCAGCGGTACTCACCGGTCGTGAGGTCGGCCTGAACTTCGCCCTTGTCTCCCGTTAGAGACACTGAGAGGCCGAGTTCGCTCGGGCCTTCGAAGCCGAAGTGCCATGTGGCTGTGACGCCCGATTCGTACCCAATATTCGTCTGGCCGGTCACCAATAAACCGTCGTTCCTGTGTCGGCCCGGCACCAGTTCAATTCGGTCCGCAGGGGACTGTGCGAAGGCGTCCAGCAAGTCCACATACCAGGGGCCCAGGCCGAAGAATATGCTCGACCCGGAGTACTCCGAAGACAGCAGCATTTCGTGGTCAAGACTGAACGACCGTAGCTGGCCCAGTACGCCCTCGCTGCCGAAGAGGCCGTTGATCGTCGCTACCAGGGGCAGGTACCGGGGCTCTACGTCGGAGTGGAAGACTGGGTTCCCGTTGTTCGCGAGTTCGAGCACGCGCTGGGTGTCCGAGGGGTCCGCAAACGGCGGCTCCATAAAGACGTGCAGGCCGTGCTCGAGCGCCGCGACTGCGGCCTTCGCGTTCAACGCGGGTGTCAGGGCAACCATGACGGCGTCCAGCCCGCCAGCTTCGATGAGGCCGTCGTAGCTGGCGTGCAGGGCCACGTCGCCACCGAAGACGTCGGCTGCGGCACTGCGCGTTTGCTCGGACCGGGCCGCGACGCCTACTACCCGAATGTTCGGAAGCTCTGCCAGCAACGGGACGTAGCTCATTCGCGCCCAGCTGCCGAAACCGGCCAGCCCGACGTGGACAATGTTGTTAGATGTTTCGCTCATGTTTTTGCGTTCAACTGAGTTC
>CAVOCN010000207.1:0-3436 GCA_963694205.1 Dehalococcoidia bacterium
TGGGTGTCACTAGGGTGTAGGTGTCACTAGGGTGCCCACACCTCTACCTCGGTTGTCACGCCGCGCTGGTCGCCGTCGGTGGAGTTGCCGCCGATGACGAGAACACGGCCGTCGTCGAGGAGGGTCATCGAGTGCGCGTAGCGGGTCTCGACCATGTTGGCACCGGTGGTCCAGGTGTCGGTAGCAGGGTCGAAGATGTCGGTGGTCGCGACCTTGCCGACACCTCCAGAGACCATGACGCGACCGTCGGCCAGCAGCACGGCGGCATGCTCCGCTCGCCACTCAGACAGTGGGGCCAGCGTCGTCCAGATGTTCGTTTCCGGGTCGTAGACCTCGGTCAGCGTCACCTTCCCTTTACCGCCCGTTATTAGCACCCGACCGTCCGGCAACAAGGTGGCAGTATGCGCCGAGTGGGCGGCCTGCGTGGGCGCGCCCTGGGTCCACTCGTTCGTCGCCGGGTCCCATATTTCAGGTGTCTTTATGTAAGGCGAGTCGCGCTTACCACCGCCGATCACGATAACGCGGCCGTCCTGTAGCAACGTGGCGGTGTGCAACGCGCGAGCTTCGTTGAGCGCTCCAGCGGCGGTCCAGGTGTCGGTAGTCGGGTCGTATATTTCCGCCTCGGCTACGAGCACAAGGTCATTGGTCTCGCCCGCGACCACCATGATGCGCCCGTCCGGGAACATCACCGAGCCGTGTCGCCAGCGGCCAATCGACATGGGAGCAACCTCTGTCCAGGTATCGGCAGCGACGTCGTAGACCTCGGAGGTGACCAACGGCTCCTGCCGCAGGGCCGATCCACCGATGACGATTACCCGGCCGTCGAGCAGCAGGTGCCCGGTCGGATGCTCGCGCACGGTAGCGAGGATGGCAGAGTCGGTCCACTCGCCGGTGACCGGGTCCCATATAGCGGTAGCCTCAATGGACGACGCCTTCCAGGCCGATGCCCCTCCACGGCTCTTACCGGCAATGGCCATAACCCTGCCGTCTGCCAGTCTGACTGCGGCGTGGTACCCGCGAGCGTCCACCATTTTGTCGGTGGCGATGAACTTGCCAGGTCCGGCCGTGGTGACTTTGGCCGTGTCCGAGCCGCCAGCGTCACCTGCGGTATCCTCGCCAGAGGGCGAGGGTGCAGCAGCGTCGCTTGTGCATGCGACCGCTACGGTCAGCAACAAAGTCAGGAAAACAAACGATGCTGGTAATGCGAGCCTGCGCATATCAACCTCCCGGTGCTTTTCGCCACCCGACATGGCCGGGGTCATACTCCGGGTCATGGGGGGGACGGGCCGTCTCAGTTATCTTTTTGCCTTCAGAATTCGTGAGGGTGCGTAGTCTAACCCATTCCGGCCGGGACCCGTCCGCGCCCGACTAAACAGGGGTCTACGGCCGATGCTGTGATACGCTTTCGGCCAATTTTGAAGACGCCTATTTCGGCGTCATCAACCTTGGCAACACTAATTTCGGCGATTAGGAGAAACCCATGGGCACCGTGACCGGCAGCTACCTGATAGCACGCACCTTGAAAGAGGAGGGCGTGGAGGTTCTGTTCTACCTCATGGGAGGTCCGAACTTCGACCTGGTTATGGCAGCCCAGGATTTTGGTATCAAAACCGTTGATTTTAGGCACGAGCAGGCCGCTGCCTTCGCCGCCCACGCCTATGCTCGCGTCACCGGCAAGCCCGGCGTCTGCACCGCCGCTTCCGGCCCCGGCACTCTGAACTTGCTAACCGGCGCTTACACGGCGTCCATCGACTGCGCTCCCATGATCATCCTGGGCGGTGCCGGCCCGGTACACGAGATAAGCCGGGGGGCGTTCCAGGAAGTGGACCAGATGGGCATTTTCGAGCCCCTGTGCAAGTACGTGCACCAGCCCACGCAGGCCGCTCGCTACCCGGAAATTGTCAGCACTGCTTTCAGGCAGGCGACTACGGGCAAGCCGGGCGTCGTGTACATAGACTGCGGCGCGGACGTCCTGTACGAAGAGGTTGAAGAGGACGATGTCATCCGGCCGAGCAGGGCCGTCGAGCGATCCAAACCGGCAGCAGATCCTGGCGCGATAGAGCGGGCGGTCGATATGCTGGCTGGCGCTGAGCGACCAATTGTGTTCGCCGGTGGCGGTGTGTTCTTCTCTGGCGGGGCGTCGGAGTTTGAGCGCTTCGTGGACGTTACTTCTACGCCCTTTTACACGGCACCCATGTCTCGCGGCCTGGCTCCGGAAGACCATCCACTGGCCTTCCCCGCCTCGCGCAGCACCGCCATTCGAGAGGCAGACGTGGTGCTGGTGGTGGGCACGCGCCTGAACTGGATGATGCAGTACGGCGGCCGCTTCGCGCGCGATGCCAAGATCATCCAGATAGACATTGATGCGACCGAGATTGGCCACAACCGGGACTGCGAGTTGGGCATCGTCGCCGATGCCGGAATGGCGCTACGTCAACTCTCCGACGCGGCCGAAGCGCGTAGCACGGACTTCGCTGGCAGGAGAGAGTCTCCCTGGGTCTCGAAGCTCTCCGAGTATCAGGCCAAAAAGTCAGGCCAAATGCAGGAACTGCTGACTTCTTCACAGTCGCCCATTCACCCGCTGAGGCTTTGCAACGAGATAAACAACTTCCTCGACCGCGACGCAATTGTGTCGGTGGACGGGAACGAGATTCTTCACTTCGCCCGCCAGTCGATCAACACTTACGTGCCCGGCCATCGTCTTAACTCCGGCGTCACCGGAACGATGGGCGTTGGCCTGCCCTACGGCATGGGGGCCAAGCTGGCCAAGCCAGACAAGCAAGTGTTGGTCCTGCACGGCGACGGGTCCATGGGCATGAATGCGATGGAGTTGGACACGCTGGTGCGCTTCAACCTGCCGGTAGTTACGGTCATTTCCAACAACGCCGGGTGGACGGTGCGAACGCCGTATTCGCGCAAGCCTGGCCGCGAACTCGGCTTCACCCCGTACCACAAGATGGCCCAGGCGCTGGGCTGCTACGGGGAGAAGGTGGAGGACCCGGAGGACATTGCTCCCGCGCTGCAGAGGGCGTTCGACTCGGGCAAGCCCGCGGTCATAAACGTGATCGTCGAGCCCACAGCCGCCGGGGTCAGCGCGGCCTGGGGTGGCTCGCGCATGGAGTAGCCAGGGCCCTTAAATCCGTTTACGGGCAGCCTGTCTACGGAACATCACGTAGGACAGGCCTGACACGGCGAGGGCCATTGCGATTAGGCCCCAGCTGGTCAGGGATGGCACCGGAGTCGGCGTGGGGGTCGGGGTCGCTGTCGGGACCGGCGTGGGCTCGGGTGTCGGCGTAGCGGTTGCCGTTGGCTCAGCAGTCGGCGTTGCCGTTGCCGTTGCTGTCGCCGTGGGCACGGGCGTCGGGGGCGCGGGTGTTGGCGGAGGAGGCGGCGTTGCGGTTGGCTCGGGTGTCGGCGTTGCCGTTGGCTCGGGCGT
>CAVOCN010000208.1:0-3434 GCA_963694205.1 Dehalococcoidia bacterium
GGTTCGGTGCTGGTAGAGGGCGTCGTGGCCGGGGAGCCGGAGCGCGCAGGTCGGGCGTACCGCCTGACCGTGAATGTCGAGTTCCTCGATTCTGGTGAAGGCCCGGCCCGTATCTCCGGCATGCTGCTGGCCACCGTCACCGAACCGGAAACGCCTGTGACGGCTAGGCGTGGGTTGCCATATCGACAGGGCGACCGGCTGGCGCTGCTCGGTAGGCTGGCCAAGCCTCCTGGGGTCGCCGAACTTGGCTTCGACTACCCGGCTTATCTCGCTCGCCAGGGCATAGGTACCGTCATGAGCTTCCCTGGTGTCACGGTGATTGCCCCCGGCACGACTGGCGGGCCGACCGGCTGGCTGGCGACACTGCGTCGAAGCATGGCCACGTCTATCCGGCAGGTCGAACCCGAGCCGCAGGCATCGGTCGGCACGGCCATATTGCTCGGAGTCCGGGACGAACTGCCCGGCTCGCTGGTGGAAGGCTTTCGGCGCAGCGGTGCCTCCCACCTGCTGGCCATCTCTGGCCTGCACGTCGGCATCGTCTTGGGTCTGGTGCTTCTGGCCAGTCGGGCCGCACTGGGCCGCAAACGTTACCTGTACTTGCTCGCCCCACTGGTGGCGGTCTGGCTGTACGCCGCCCTGGCGGGCATGTCGCCCACCGTGACCAGGGCGGCCATCATGGGCACGGTCTACCTTGTTGCTTTGTTGGTGGGGCGTCCCGGAACGGCGCTTCCTGCCCTGGCAGCGGCCGTCGGCGTGATGGTCGCAATCGACCCGGTCACCGTGAGCGACGTGTCCTTCCAGCTATCGGTGGCCGCCGTTGCCGGTATCACGCTGCTCGCCCGTCCCCTTGCGGGCTGGTCGGCCAGCAAACTCGGCTTGGTCGCCAAACCCGGACTGGCCGAGGGTGAGATCGAGGGCGGCCCCGTAGTCGCTTTTGTGAGAGGTGCGTTGGGGCTGGCCGCCGTCACGGTCGTAGCGACCGGCGCCACTTTGCCCATCATCGCGCTGAACTTCGGGGCCGTCTCCCTCATCGGCGTTCCAGTCGCGCTGCTGACGCTTCCCGCAGTGCCCTTCGTGCTTATCGGGCAAGCGTTGGCCGCGAGTGGCGGAGAACTCGGCGGCGGCGTAGGTGAAGCGCTGGGTTGGCTCGCGTGGCTGCCGACTGCCTACCTCACCTCGGTCGTATCGGCGGCGGCTCAAGTGCCGGGTGTGTCGCTGGCAACGGGTGTGTTCACCGGACCCCTGGTTTTCGTGTACTACGGCGTCGGACTGGTAGCCGTATTTGCCTGGCGAAGGAGCCTGCGCACCCACAGGGTGTCGGCGGCATGGAGGCCGTTCCAGCTACGCGGCGCTCGGGCACTGGCTGTGGCGGCCCTGCTGGTCGGGTCCGCTGCGCTGTGGGGAGCGGCTTCGGGCCAGGGAGACGGCAGGCTGCACGTAGTCTTTTTGGACGTGGGCCAGGGCGACGCCATATACATCGAAACCCCCGCCGGAGGCAGAGTGCTGGTCGATGGCGGCCCCGACCCTCTCGACGCCGTCAGGGCATTGGGTCAACGGGGCGGGTCCGGCGACCGGTCAATAGACCTGCTCGTCCTCACCCACCCACATGCCGATCACCTGGCAGGGCTTATCGGGGTACTGGAACGCTACGATGTACGCACGGTCATGGAGCGACGCCTAGATTTGGACGGCTCACTTTACGAGACCTGGACATCAGCAGTCGCAGAGGAAGGCGCCCGCAGCATCGTCGCGATGGCCGGGACCCGGCTCATATTCGACGGGCTATTGATCGAGGTTCTGAGCCCGTTTTCCGGGCCGCAGCCCGACATCAACGACGCCTCGGTCGTCCTCAAACTCACCTACGGAGACGTCAGCTTTTTGCTGGCCGGGGACGTCTTCGCGACCGGCGAAAGGGCGATGGTGCGTTCTGGGGCCGACCTGCGCGCCGACGTCCTGAAGGTCGCCCACCATGGCAGCCGTACCTCGTCGTCGGGGGTTTTCCTCGCAGCCGTCGACCCGACGGTCGCCGTCATCTCGCTGGCGGCGGAAAACCGGTTCGGCCATCCCCACTCCAAGACTCTAGAGGCGCTTTCAGCGCACGTGGAGCCGGAAAGCCTATATCGCACCGACCGCGACGGCACCGTCGAAATGAGTACCGACGGCCAGCGGCTGTGGGTCGTGGAGCCAAAGCGCTAGAGGCAAAGCGGTGCTAGGGGCGAGGCGGCGCTGCGCCGGGGTCTTTTGCTGCTTCCTCCGTCTCGATGCGTATATCGGGCAGCCACTCCAGCCACTTCGGCAGATACCAGTTCCACTCGCCCAGCAGCTTCATGCTCGCCGGTACCAGGATCGTCCGAATCAGTGTGGCGTCAATAAACACGGCCGCAGCCAGGCCGAAGCCGACCTGCTGGTTCGAAATCGCCTTGCCCGACGCGAACCCGGAAAACACCGCAACCATAATCAGGGCCGCGCCTGTTATCAGGCCCGCAGTCGAGCGCAGCCCGTACTCCACGGCGTCATCGTTGTCCCCGGTCTCGTCGAACCGCTCCCTGATCCTGCTAATGAGGAAAACGTGGTAGTCCATCGACAACCCAAACAGCACCGAGAACATAAATAGGGGTATCCAGGCGTCGATAATCGGCGACTCCTCGAACAGCCCCAAGTCCGCCCCAATGCCCTTTTGGAAAACCAGCACCAGCAGCCCATAGGCCGCCCCGACCGATAGCAGGTTCATGATTATGGCTTTCGCCGGGATGACGAGAGACCTGAACGCAACCATTAACAGCAGGAAGCTCAGGCCCAGGACGAACACGAAAACGATCGGCATGTAGTCGTTCACAATTTCGAAGAACGTGATGTTGAAGGCAGTGAAACCGGTAATGGTCACGTCCGCCCCGGTCCCGGCGAACGCCCGTGGTACGTAGACGTCCCGTAATCGTTTGACGGCGTTTACGGCTCGCTCGCTCGACGTTTCGCCCGCCACCGATGCCGACAGCAGGCCCAAATCTCCCTGAGGGTTGGTCACCCAATTTGGGTCGCCCACAAAGTCGGGGTCGTCTGCAAGCAATACGATCAATGCGGCTACTGCGTCGAGAACGACCTTCGAATCGACGTCCGCGTCCACCACAATCTCTGTGGGCGCGGCCACTCCAAAAGAAAACTCTTCGTCCAACAGGAAAAAGCCCTGCTTGGTTTGCAGAGAGTCTGGGAAGGCGTCCACCCCGTTGAAGCCCGTCTTGAGGTCAATCACCGGCACCGCGACTGCTACGAGCAGCCCACCTACGACCACCAGGCTGATGATCGGCTGCCCCATCACCAGACGAGTAATCCAACCCCAGAACCCTTTCCCGGTAGGTTCGGCGCCGGCGGCGGTTAGCTTGTTAGATATGAACGGTATCTTCAGCCAGTTGACCCGGTGGCCCAGCAGGACCAGCACG
>CAVOCN010000209.1:0-3426 GCA_963694205.1 Dehalococcoidia bacterium
CTGCACAAGGACCACCCGGCCGACTTCGGTGCCGTGGGCGACGCCAAGCTGGTGCTGCGCCAGATGATCGAAGAGGCGAAGTCCCATGGCGTCAAGGCCATCGAAGGGGTCGCCGAAATGATCGAGGAACAGCGCGCTGCCTGGATGGGCCAGTGGGAGCATCGGCTGTCTTCCGACGAGACGCCCATGAGCCCCTACCGTGTGTTCCGCGAAGTAGCCAATGCAGTCGACGTGTCCAATACGATCGTCACGCACGACTCGGGCTACCCCAGGGACCAGCTGGTACCGTTCTGGCAGCCGATCACCCCCCGCAGCTACATCGGCTGGGGCAAGTCCACTCAGCTTGGCTACGGGCTCGGTCTGGCGCTAGGCGCCAAGATGGCCAAGCCCGAAATGAACATGATCAACTTCATGGGCGACGCGGCCTTCGGCATGGCCGGGCTCGACATTGAGACCGCCACACGCAACGGCATCGGCATGACCACCGTCGTGCTGAACAACGGCGTCATGACCGGGTACGCCGCCAACTACATGCCCATCGGCGCCGACACCTACCGCACGCACGAACTGGGCGGTGACTACACCATGGTGGCGAAGGGACTTGGCGCCCACGCAGAGCGCGTTTCGACGCCCGACGCCATTGGCGACGCGGTGCGCAGAGCAATGGATGCGAACAGCACCGGACAGCCCGCCCTCATCGAGATGATGACCAAAGAGGAGCCAAACGTTTCGAAGTTCTGGTAGGTGCTAGCGCACTGCCCCTGTGGCTCGTAGCGCGGCAATTCGCTCGTCTGAATAGTCCAACTCGGCCAGCACCTCGTCTGTGTGCTGGCCGAGGTCCGGGCCTGGCCTCTGGGCAACCACCGGGGTAGCGCCGAACCGAAACGGCGGCCCCATCATCTTCACCGGCCCGACAATGGTGTCGGCGTCCACACTGAGGCCGTTGGTCAGGGCCTGCGGGTCCTTGTGTGCATCCATCATGTGCCGAACCACCGCGCACCTCACGCCATGCGCGCGTAGGCGAGACTCGGCCTCTGTCACGGGTAACCCGGCGATCGCCAACGCCAGCGTCTCGGCTATCGAGCCGTCTCCCGCGTCGCGGCTGATCTTGGCGGCGAACTCTTTGGCAAGCTCCGGCAACCCCAGTGCCGCGCAGGTCGCAGCGAAAGCCTTGTCCTCCGAGCAGGACAGGAACAGATAGCCACCTTTGGCCTCGTAGAGCCTGTATGTGGCTGTGACCCCGAGTTGGCCCCAGCGTCGCTCGTCTCTGGGGCCGTCCGCGTGCCGGATAAGCTCGCCTGACTGCACCGCCGCCGCCGCATGCAACAGCGAAGTGGCGGCGTAACTGCCGCCCGCACCCCTGCGCCTGGCAAGCAACCCCGACACGACCCCGAAGCACCCAAGCATGGCCGCCGCATAGTCGGCCACGGCCACTCGCAAATAGACGGGCTGGCCTTCGGTCCCCTGAGCCGACATCGTGCCGCTGAGGGTCTGCACGAGCGGGTCAAAAGCCGGGTAGGCCGCGAGCGGGCCGGTGGGCCCGAATCCGGATACCGACAGGTAAACAATCGACGGGCGCATGCTACGCAACTTCTCGGCGTCGACTCCCAGTTTCTTCGCCGTGCCGGGCCGGAAGTTCTCGGCGACCACGTCTGCAGCTCTGACCAGGTCGTAGACGACTTCCTTGCCTTCCGGAGTGCGCAGGTCAACCACTATGCCGCGCTTGCCCCGGTTCCACGCCTGGAACGAACCGCCGAGCATGCGGAAGCCGTCCCCGGTGGGCGACTCGACCTTGATGACATCTGCCCCCAGGTCCGACAACAAACTGGTGCCGTACGAGCCCGCTATATAGCCAGTCAGGTCCACCACCCGGACCCCCAGTAGCGGGGCCTTGGCAACCATCCGGCGATTCGAGGCCTGCCTGTCGGCTGCCGAAGCGAGAACGGGCGCTCCGAGCACAGTCACCGGTGGCGCCATCCAGGTGACGTCGCCGAGGGCTTCATCAACTTCTCGCTGGAAAACCTTAGAGGCCGTCGCCTGCGGGTGATCGAAGAAGTCCTCTCGCTTTTTCACCAGGTCGCGGGGGACGTCAGCCTCGCCCAGCACCTCCATCCAGTGGTCGCCCGTCCCCCCGGCGATTACGGCCGCGATCATGTCCCGAAGTTCCAGGCGGTGTTTCGGCTCGATGTTCCACGGTGCCGTCTCGAACCGGGGGTCTTCTGTCCACTCATACTTGCCGAACGCGATGCACAGCTTGTTCCAGAACGTGTCCGTACCGCAGGCGATCATCACCCACTCGCCGTCCGAGCACTTGTACAGCTGATATAGCGGGTTCGCCCCCAGTTGTCCCATCGCGTCCCGCACCCAGGACCGTACGTTTGGCCCTGTGACGATGGTGCCCGCCTGCATGGCCAGCGCGCCTGCGTACAGCGACGTGTCCACCGCCTGCCCCAGTCCCGTAGCGCCGCGAGAGTACAGAGCCGCGCCTATGGCGCTCACGGCCAGGAAGGCCGCTCCGTAGCTGGCGATGGGCAGGTGCACGTACACCGGAGGCCCGTCCCAGCCGCCCTGGTCGCCGTAAATGCCTGCGTGAGCGCCCACCACGCCGTCGTCGGCGGGCACGTCGGCCATTGGGCCCATCTCCCCAAACGGGGGAATGGCACAGTAGACCTGCCGAGGGTTCAGGGGTTCGAGGGCTTCATATGCGAGTCCAGCCGCCTCGGCCTCGGACCGCAGCATGGTGCGCACCACCACATCGGCCTCCTTGACCATCTCTTCGAGGTCCGGCCTGTCTTCTGACGAGAGCGGATCAAGAGGCACCACTCGCTTGCTGCGGTTCCACAACCGAAAGCGCGTGTCATCGGCGAATCGACCGCTGTCGAGCCGCACCACCGTGGCCCCCTGCTCGGCCAGCAGCATAGACGCGTAAGCGCCCGCCACGTCCGAGTCCAGGTCAAGGACGGTGATACCCGAGTACGGGCCTGAGTAAGAACCGGTTGCGACCATTTAATCTCCGTTACTTATTGCCAATCGCCACACGGCGGATCGCCCACACAGGAACGTCGGCAAGTATAAGTAAGTTGAATCATCGCATGCGAGGGTTAGTGATTCGGCCAACACCGGGTCAGGGTCATCAAATTGCCGGTGCCACCGGCGGTCTGCTATATTGAGACTTGCGGGTCTTCACGCCCGCGTTCCCAGCACTTAGTGGGGCTGTAGCTCATCTGGGAGAGCGCTTCAATGGCATTGAAGAGGTACGGGGTTCGAGTCCCCGCAGCTCCACCACAAACCGATCCTCGGCGCCAGGCTTGGGGCATCCACTTTGCCAACAGCGGCGCGCCTCCCTCGGTTTCGCTTTAAGCCTCTGCCTGCGCCGGATGGCGGGCGGCACCGACCAAATTGGGTGTTCTCCACGTTCGGATCACT
>CAVOCN010000210.1:0-3425 GCA_963694205.1 Dehalococcoidia bacterium
GTTCGTCATCTCTCTCATCGGTGGTATTTGGGAACTTATTACGTTCTTCGTTGTGCCCATAATCGTCACCGAGGGCGTCGGTCCGTTCACCGCCATCAAGCGCTCCAAAGACCTGCTCGGTAAGACCTGGGGCAGGCAGTTCTCGGCGTCGTTCGGCTTCATGCTCGTGTACATAGTCGGCGCCCTCATCGGGGCCATCCCGGCGTTCATTGCCTACCAGATATCGCCCATAGCGGGCATCGGGGTGGGCTTCGTCACCGTCGGGTTCGCCATCGGTGCCGTAATGGCGCTGGAGGGCATTTTCAAGGCGGCGCTGTACGAGTACGCCAGGGGCGAAGTGCCGCTGGGCTTCAAAAAAGAAGTACTCGCCAGCGCCTACCGGCCCGACATTCGGGAGTACCAGGCTTAGGGGCTCTTGTTAGGGACCGGGGTAGCCCGGTCCCGGTTCGCGTTTGGAACTAGCGCCTAAGCGCCGGGGCCGGGCTGGAGGGCTACGGCAACCAGTTCAGGTCCTCGATCAACTCGTTGGTCGCGGTGTTAATCGCGTTGAACTCGTCCGTTGCCGCGTTGAACGCCTCGACCAGTGCGCCGTGCCGCGACGCCAGCTCGTTGCGGGCTTCGATCAAGCCCTGCGCCTCGGCAGACAGCGCTCCGTACTCCTCGAACAGGGGCTCGGGCAGCACCAGATCGGGGTAGACGGTCTCTATCTCGTCCATGCGGGCGACCAGCACGGCCGCGTCCGCGTCCAGCGAGGCTATTTGAGTGCCCAGTTCAGTCGACTCCGCCGACCATGCCTCCAAACGCCCGTTGAGGTCGTCCAGCCGGGCCTCGTTTGCGTCGATGCTCGCTTCCAGTGGCGCTCTGTGCTCGTCCGAGAACCGGGCCACGTCCCGGTGGAACCCGGCCTGTAGCGCCCTGTCGCGCTCGAACGCCGCGTCCCACACCGCGTTGGTCTCGGCCTCCATTGTGTCGCAGTCGGCGAACTGCCCCGACAGCCCGTCAATCTCCGCCGTCACCTCGTCTATGACGCCCGCGAAAATGCTTACGTGGCGCTGCTCGTGCGTCGCCACCCGGCGTTCGTAGGCGTCCCAGCGAGACTGTAGCTCTGGGCTCAGTGAGGCGTATTGCTCGTGACGGGGCAGCGTCACGACGAACCCGACCGCGACTGTGCCGCTCTCGATCACGCACGCGCCTCGCACCACCCTCGTTGCGTAGTCGAGAGTCGCCTCGTACTCGGCAAGTCCGGCGGTGAAATGCCCCTCCGTCTCCTCACCCGAGACGGGACCGTTTGCCTCAATGGCGGCGAATATGTCGTGCGTTACCGTGCCGAACACCGGGTAGAAAACGTCGGTGTGCTCCGAAGTCAGCGCCAGGACCTGGCTCGTCGTAGCCGACACGCCCGTGTCACCGGGCACGGGGCTGGCCATCGCGCTGGGAACTGGGTCGGTGGCAACGGGAATGGGGCTGGCCGTCCCCGTGCTCACAGGGCTCTCCGTTGCAGTGGGCGCTGGCGCAGCAGCCTCCGGCGTCCCAGCCGAACCGGCCTGCCCACAGGCGGCGACGGCGACCAGCACGGCGAACGTGGCGAGCAGGGACAAAGTCCGTACGGACGTAATTAGAGAGGGGCGCATGGGCTAGGGCGCGTACAGCTCGGCGTCGGCCAGCGCACCGTCGTCGCCACCGCCGCCCGTCAGCAGTACGCTGCCGTCGGGCAGCGCGACCGCCGAGTGCCTAAAGCGCGGAATCGTCATCGCCGAAGCCGCATGCCAGTCACCCGTGGCCGGGTCCCACAACTCGGCCGACTCCGGCGCGCCCAGACCGCCCGTCACCAGCACCCGGCCGTCGGCCAGCAGCGTCGCAGCGAACTCTGTGCGTGGTAGCGTTTCGCCCGCCGGGGCCCACTCCCCCGTTGCCGGGTCCCACCGTTCGGCCAGCGTCTTTTTACCCGCGCCGCCGATAACCAGCACGCCCCCGTTCGCAAGCGCCGTGGCCGCGTGCAGCACTCTGCCTTCGCTCATCGAGCCAACGGGGGTCCAGCTATCGGTCGCCGGGTCGTACACCTCCGCCGTCACCTCGTACGGGCCGTCCAGCTTGCCGCCCCCGGCCACCAGCACCCGGCCGCCTGCCAGCAATGTGACGGAGTGATACGTCCTGCCCTCTTGTGGGGATGCCACCAGAGTCCACTCTCCCGTCGCCGGGTCGTACACCTCTGCCGAGGCCAGGCGCTGGAGAGTCTTGGGGTTCATGCCGCTGACCACCAGCACGCGCCCGTCGAGTAGGGCCACGCCTGAAGCGTTCTCCCGGGCCGTCGACATCGACCCGGTGTACGTCCACTCCCCCGTTGCCGGGTCCCACACCTCTGCGGTCAACGACGGTTCAAGGTTAATGTTTATGCCGCCAACGGCCAGTATTTTGCCGTCGCCGAGGGTGGCGACAATTAAACCTGGCCCGCGTCGCTCCTCGTTGAGTTCGCCCGTACGGGTCCACTCCCCCGCCTCTGGGTCGTATATTTCGGCCGACGTATTCACACGCGAGCGCGTCACCCGGCCGCCCTTCGCCCGACCGCCGATAGCCAGGACGCGGCCGTCGTTAAGCACGACGAGGCCGTGATACAGCCGGTCGTCCTGCATGCCCCCCGTCACGGTGAACACGCCACCTGCGCCGCCAAGCGCCCCGATGCCAGGCGAGTCTGGGCCAGTCGCCCCAACGCCGCCAGACGGTGGCGACGAACACGCGCCCTCCAACGCGGCGAGCACGAGCACGGCGAGAGGCAACAACAGGCGGCGCAGTCGAGCGCGAGACACAAACATGCGCCGCACAGCCTACACCGCCCCTGGCGTCTTGCGCCCTCGCGCCCCCTTGCACCCACTTGCACCCTTGGGGGGCGCACCCCTTGCGTCGCGTTCGCGGGCGGCTTACCGTGCACTGAGTCCCGGTCGGCCGTGGCATTGTCTGTAAAACTCGGTCGCCCCTGCACAGGCGCGACGGCCCCCCTCCTTATTAGTCAGAGAGAACGACCTTGTACTTAACTCGCCCGCTCGCCAGGGCTGCCTGATGCCCTGGGCAGTAATGGCCATCGCCTTCGCCGGTTTCATCGGCGTCACAAACCTGGTAGAGAAAACGCTTCTCAACAGGTACCTGCCAGACAGCGCAACGCTCATCGCCTGGTTCGCCATCGCCCAGGTCGCGTTCATCATCCCGTTCGCCATCTTCTTCCCCATCGAGTCGGGCACCCCGCTGCTCAACGTCTTCGCCGTCGTCGGCTCTGGGGCCCTGTTCGGCATGGGCTTTAGCATCGTCATCTACGTAGTACGAACGTCGGAGGCCACGCGGGCCTATCCCATTTTCAACACCTCGCCCATCTTCGTGGCGCTAATCTCGGTGGTCATACTCGGCCACCATTTAGACGCCATTAAATGGGGGGC
>CAVOCN010000211.1:0-3417 GCA_963694205.1 Dehalococcoidia bacterium
CCAGCCTGCCCTCGGCGTCGGTGTTGTCCACCTCGATTGTTTTGCCGCTCATCGAGGTGACCACGTCACCGGGCCGCTGGGCACCGCCACCGGGCATGTTCTCGGTGGCGACTGCTATGGCCGTGACGTTGATTTTTGGCTTGAGCGCCGCTATTGCCTTGATCGCCCCAATTACGGAGGCGGCACCGGCCATGTCGCCCTTCATCGCGCCCATGCCGCCTGCGGGCTTGAGCGAGATGCCGCCGGAGTCGAATGTGATGCCCTTGCCGATAAGGCCAAGGTTGTTGTCGGGGTTTTCCGGGTCGCCCTGGTAGCTCATGACGATGAGACGCGGCGGCACGCGGCTCCCGGCCGCCACACCGAGGAGTGCGCCCATGCCCAGCTTTTCCATTTGGGCCTCGTCGAGGACTTTCATTTCCAGACCTGCGTCTCGCGATACACCGAGCGCGATGTCTGCCATGTCGGCTGGCGTCAGGTGGTTCGCGGGTTCGTTCACCAAGTCGCGGCAGAGCGCCACCGCCTCTGCGATTGCCTGGCCTTCCCGCGCGCCCGCTCGCAACTCGTCCAGCCTGCCAGCGTCGGATTCGAGAATCGTTACCGAGGCCAGCTCAGGTGCGGGCTCGTCGGGGGTTTTGTGCCTGTCGAATTGGTAGACACCTAGCAGCGTGCCTTCGGCTATTGCCTGGGCGCTGGACCGGGCGTCCAGTTCGCCTATGCTCACACCGGGGGCTACGGTGGCCACGGTCTCTACGCCCTTGTCTCTCAGGTACCTGGCGGCCTGGGCAGAGACCGAGCGCACGGCGTCGAGGTCGAACTCGTCTGCCTTGCCGAGACCGGCAACCAGCACGCGTTTCGTGGCCATGCGCCCGAGTGTGTGGATGAGGGTCATCTCGCCCGATTTACCCTTCGTCTCACCCGCCGCGATGAGGTCGGATATGGCGCCACCAAGTGCTTTGTCGACAGCGCCTGAGGCTCCTTCTGGTCTGGCAGGGCTGGCAGGGTTTGTGACGCCTTCGAACAGGTTCACCACGATGGCGTCGGTATCGACGAGAGTTATGTCGCCGGATTCAACTACAAATTCCATGTGTCCGATCTCCAGTGAAGCGATTTCTGTTTAGCCGCTCGTACGACTTTGCACGAGTCGAAATTATATTCGAACCGGGTCCCTAACTGGCGGTCTCCCTCTGCTATAATCGCGCCGAATTACGGGCCATGCCATCTTTGCCATCTTTGATTAGCGAGGTTTGGCACCTGGCCCTCCCACAAACTAGATATCTGCAAATTTTTGGAGGCATGATTGCCCACACCAAACAGAACGGTCAGAGAGACCGAGCTAATTGAGAAAGCTCACCGTTACCTGCCCGGCGGATCGTTAGGGAACCTCGCCGGTGACCTGATAATCGCCGAGGGGAGCGGCAGCCACGTCAAGGACGCTTCAGGGAACGAGTATGTCGACTACCTGCTGGGGTCTGGCCCGATGATTACCGGCCACTCCCACCCCGACGTGGTGGCGGCCGTACAAAAGCAGCTGGAGTCCGGCTCGACGTTCTTTGCCAATAACGAGCCCGCGATTCTGCTGGCCGAAGAGATATCTCTTGCCATGCCTTGCGTGGACAAGGTCAGGTTCTCTTCTACGGGCACCGAGGCGACCATGTACGCCATGCGGGCCGCACGGGCCTTCCGCAAGCGAGACAAGATCCTCAAGTTCGAGGGCGGCTTCCACGGTATGAATGACTACGCGCTGCAGTCGATGATGCCGTCCGACCCTCCGGCCTTCCCTGAGGCCAAGTCCGACGGCGGCGGCATACCGAAGGCCGTCTCCGAGACCATGCTGATTGCTCCGTTCAACGACCTGGACACCGCAGTGTCCATTATTGAAGCCAACCACAACGACCTGGCCGGCGTGATAGTCGAGCCGTTCCAGCGATTGCTGGCCCCCGTGCCGGGCTTTTTAGAGGGCCTGCGCGAGGTGACTACCCGGTACGAGATACCGCTTATTTTCGACGAAGTGGTGACTTCGTTCAGGTTTGCCTATGGGGGCGCGCAGGAGTATTACGGCGTTGTGCCCGACCTGTGCTCGCTGGGCAAGGCCGTCGCTGGCGGCTTCCCCCTGACGGCCGTGGGCGGTCGTGAGGAGATAATGGCGCACTTCGATGCCACGGCGGTTGACCCTGAGGAGTGGACTCCTCAAATTGGCACGCTGAGCGGGAACCCCATCGCCTCTGCGGCGGGCCTCGCTACGGTCGAGATACTGAAGCGACCCGGTACTTACGAACGCATGCACAAGATAGGCGGCCGGGTAAAACAGGCACTAGCGGACGCACTGGACCGCGCCGAGATTCCCGCGAAGGTGGTTGGCAATGGCGTCCTGTTCGACGTCTACTTCACCGAGCACGACATTGTTGACTACCGCTCTACGCTTCTTGCTGACAAGGCCAAGCTGGGGCAGTTCAACCTGCTTTTGCGTGAGCGCGGCGTGCTCAAGGGCGACAGCAAGTTCTACCTGTCGACCGAGCATGACGAAGCCGATGTCGATGTGACTATTGCAGCCATTGATTCAGCAGTGGACGAGTTGTCCGCCTGATCCTGCTCTCCCATATTCGGCAGGCGATTAATCTGGCAGCCCGTTATTTAGAAGAAAGAAGGCCTGAGACGTGTCATTGAACCTGATAAGCGACGGCACGCTCCTGATGGACGGGGGCACGGTGTTTGGCCCTGTTCCTCGCGTGCAGTGGGAGACCTACCTTAAGCCGGACAGGCGAAACAGGGTTCGGCTGTCTCTCAACTGCCTGCTCATTCGCACCGCCGAGCGGAACATACTCGTGGATACCGGCGCAGGATCGAAACAGCTCGACGTGCTGAAAGACGCCTTCGGCCTCAACGGCAATAAGCTGGTTCGTGGCCTGAAGGCGTACGGCCTCACGGCTCGCGACATCGACACGGTGGTGCTGACAAACCTGCGATTCGACCGGGCCGGAGGCTGCACAAAGCTGGACAGGAGTGGCAAAGTCCTGCCAACTTTCCCAAAAGCGAAATACGTCGTACAGGCCGCTGCATTGGACGATGCCCGTAATCCGGGTGAACGCTCTGCCCCGCTGTATCGAGCCAATGATCTTTTGCCATTGGTAGAGATGGACATGGTCGAAACGGTGGACGGACAGGCAGAAATAACGCCTGGCGTGAATGTAAAGGCGACTAACGGCCCCAGCCCAGGCCACCAGATGGTCACGATCGAGTCGGGCAGCGAGAGGGTCGTTTTTGCTGGCGACCTGATTCCCACGCCGTTCCACCTGACCCCTGCATTTATTGGAGCCCTGGACGACTCTCCTAACGACACCCTCGCCGGTAAACGCGAGGTGCTTTCCATGGCCACCGACAAGGGCTGGATGGTGGTGTTTGGGCACGCGCAGGAGCAGT
>CAVOCN010000212.1:0-3409 GCA_963694205.1 Dehalococcoidia bacterium
CGGCCAGCTTGGAACCCGCGTCTGCCCCGGCTACGAGGTAGTTCGTCTTTTTGCTCACGCTTCCACTCACTGTGCCACCGAGGTTCTTTATGCGGTCCTGTATCTCCGACCGGCTGAAGCGTTCCAGCCGCCCGGTGACGACGAACCTCAGGTCCTTGAAGATCTGCGGCTCTGGTTCGTCGCGGTCTTCGTCTTTCAGGTTCACACTGGCGTCCCTGAGCTTCTCGACCAGGCCTAGATTGGCCTCGTCTGCGAAGTACCCGGACACGCTGGCCGCTATTTTCGGCCCGATGCCCGGCACTGCTTCGATTTCGTCGGCGCTTGCGGCGATGATGCCGTCGATTTCCCGGAACCGGCGTGCCAGCAATTCGGCCACTTCGGTGCCGACGAACTTGATGCCCAGCGCCACGAGGACCCTTGCCAGCGGCTGGGCTTTGCTGGCCTCAATAGCGTTGAGCAGATTGGTAACCGAAATGTCGCCCATCCGGTCCGTCGTCAGCAGTTCGTCTCGGCGCTCGCGTAGCGAGTAGATGTCTGCGGCGTCGGCGATGAAGCCCTTTTCCAGGAACAGCGTCACCTGCTTGTCACCGAGGCCATCTATATCCATCGCCCCCTTAGAGACGAAGTACTCGATAAGCCGGGCCAGTTGAGCCGGGCAGGCGGCGTTTACGCAGTAGGCACTAGACTCGCCCTCGGGCCGGACGACGTCGTGGTCGCAGGCGGGACACTCCGTAGGCAATGCGAACTCTTCGGACCAGCCGGTTCGTTTCTCGGGCAGCGACCTGACCACCTTGGGTATTACCTCGCCTGCCCGTTCAACGATGACCCTGTCGTTGGTGTGCAGGTCCCTTGAACGTATGTAGTCCTCGTTGTGGAGCGTCGCCCGGCTGACCGTTACCCCGTTAATGACGACCGGTTCCAAAATTGCGTAGGGGTTGATGGTGCCGGTGCGACCGACGTTGAAACCGACATCTAACAGCGTGGTTTCTGCCTGTTCGGCGGGGAACTTATAGGCGATGGCCCAGCGAGGCTCTCTGCCGACGCTGCCGAGGTGACGCTGGTAGTCGAACCGGTTGACCTTAACCACGACTCCGTCGCAGGCGTAGTCGAGGTTGTTTTTCCCTTCGACCCACTCGTGGTGGTAGTCGATGGCTTCGTCTATGGTGGCGACTAACTGATTTTCTGGGTTCACGTTAAAGCCCAGTTCAGCCAGGTACCTCAGGGTGTCGAAGTGGGTGTCGGGCGCGATGCCGTCTTCTGGGTACCCCAGGGAGTAGATGTAGATGTCGAGTGGCCGCTTGGCCGTCTCGTTGGCGTCTATTTGGCGCAGCGAACCCGCGGCTGTGTTGCGCGGGTTGGCGTACAGGGGCAGGCCTTCTCGTTCCCGTTTGGCGTTGAACTTTTCGAACTCCGATATGGGGAAAAGGACCTCGCCGCGGACCTCGAACGTCTCGGGGAAGGTGCCGGAGACTTTCTTGGGAAGTCGCTTGATGGTGCGCAGGTTCGCCGTTACGTCCTCCCCCACGCGGCCGTTGCCACGAGTCGCACCCCGGACGAACTCGCCGTTTTCGTATGTGAGGGCGACGGCCAGCCCGTCGTACTTGAGCTCGCAAACCATCTCAAAGTCGTTGCCGATGAGCCCGGCGGCCCGCTGGTGCCATGCGCGCAGTTCGTCGGGGTCGAAGGCGTTGCCGAGGCTGAGCAGGGGGACCGGGTGGGTAACTTCGGTGAACCCCCGTGAGGGCGCCGCTCCGACCAGTTGAGTTGGCGAATCGGGGCTGGCGAATTCGAGTTGCTCGGCTTCCAGCGCCCGCAACTCGACCATAAGCAGGTCGTATTCGGCATCGCGGATCTCGGGGGCGTCCTGCTGGTAATAGAAGGCGTTGTGCCGCTTTAATTCGGCGCGAAGCCACCCGAAACGGTTGCTGACCCCGGTCACCTCTCCTGCGTCATCGACCACGCGTCCCGAGTCATCGACCATGTCTTCGGGGCCGTCGGGCCTAGCCCCACATGCCGGTGCTGAAGTACCGCTCGCCCAGATCGTTGAAGATGGTGACGACGGTTGCGTCCTCACCCGCCTCGATGGCTTTGGCGGCGGCGTCCACTGCCGCGACGAGATATGCACCGGACGACTGGCCCACGAATATGCCTTTGGAGGCGATTACTTTGGCCATTTCGAAGGCTTCGTCCAGCCCCACGGGCACGCGCTCGTCGATGACGCTCTGGTCCAGGATTTCAGGGACGAGGTTGTCTTCGTTGAGGGGCTTGAGGCCCTCGATTCCTCGCCAGTCACCCGGCTCGATGCTGATGACTTTGATGCCAGGGTTGTGTTTTTTCAGGCGACGGCCGACTCCGGTAATGGTTCCGCCGGTGCCCACTCCCGCGACGAAGTGCGTGAGGTCGGGGACCTGGCTGAGTATTTCGACGGCGGTGGTGTCGTAGTGGGCGAGCCAGTTGTTGTCGTTGGCGTACTGGTTGCAGAAAAAGTACTTGTCGGGGTTACTCTCGTACCTGCGCCTGACCTCGCGCATGGCCTCGTCGTATCCGAGAAGCGGGTCGGTCTCTACGATGGTCGCACCGTGAGTGAGGACTCGCTTTTTTCGCTCTTCGGAGGCGTTGCCAGGCATGACCAGCTCTACCTTGCGGCCAATTACGGCGCCGATCATGGCGTAGGCGATGCCCGCGTTGCCGGAGGTGGAGTCGATGATCGTTTTACTTTCGGGCAGGTCGCCAGCGAGTACGGCCTCGACCATCATGCGCAGGACGGGCCTGTCTTTGATGGACCCACCGGCGTTGAGGTTTTCCAGCTTGGCAAAGACTCGCAACTTGTCCGAGGCAACGTTCGGGTGCATCCCGGGGGGGAGGTCCACCCGGATAACGGGCGTGTTGCCGATGGTGCCCAACAGTGGGTACCGGGCTATGAATTCTTGGAAGCGACCGTTGTCCGTCAAACCGTGTTGCCTTCTTTGCCTGGGCGTTATTTGCGGGGTGTTGCGTCGTATTTTGATGCGCGCGCCGGGCCGAGCGGTCACAGGGCAGGATATCGCTCACGACGGCACGGGTGCAATTGGGGTAAAAGCGAGGACCGGGCTCGGGCCCGGTCCTACTTAATGCTATCTATAGCGCCCGGCTATTGGGCCCCTTCTATCGGACCCAGCTATTGGGCGAGGATGCAGCGGTTAAACGTCGAGGTTTTGCACCTCTAGCGCGTGCGTCTCGATGAACTCACGCCTGGGCTGGACTAGATCGCCCATGAGCAGGGTGAAGACCGAGTCAGCCTCTGCGGCGTCGTCCACGGTCACCTGCAGCAGCGTCCGGCTTTCGGGGTTCATGGTGGTGTCCCACAACTGCTCGGCGTTCATTTCGCCCAGGCCCTTGTACCGCTGTATGCCGACGTTGCGCTTGTTTT
>CAVOCN010000213.1:0-3391 GCA_963694205.1 Dehalococcoidia bacterium
GGGCGGTTTCTCCCAGTACTTTTACCTGCACCCCGGACACTTCGTGTTCAAGGTGCCGGATGAACTGGCCGACGAGCAGGTGGCACCGGTCAACTGCGCCGTTTCCCAAGTGATATTTGGACTCAACAAGGCTGGCGTTGGCATGGGCGACACGGTCGTCATACAGGGCGCAGGCGGTCTCGGCATTAACGCGGCAGCGGCGGCGAAAGAGATGGGTGCCGGTCAGGTTATCGTCATTGACGGTGCGGCAAACCGCCTGGACCTGGCGAAGCGCTGCGGGGCGGACGAAGTAATCGACTTCACCGAATACACGACGCCCGAAGCACGTGTCACTAGGGTCAAAGAGCTGACCGAGGGCCGGGGCGGCGATGTCGTCATGGAACTGGTCGGCCTGCCCGACGTGTTCGTCGAGGGCATCGAGCTTACGCGCAACGGTGGCACGCTCATCGAGATCGGTAACATGTGGCCCGGCGGCGCAACTGAGCTGGACGTGGCCAAGACGGTGTGGGGCAACACCACCATTATCGGCATTGCCCACTACGACCCGTACACACTGCCGGTGGCGCTCGACTTTCTTGTTGAGGCGAAAGGTAAGTACGCCCTGGACGAACTGATGTCACATAGCTTCCCTTTGACAGAGATAAACAGCGCATTCGAGCAGGCCGAATGGTCCGGCAAAGACGGCGGCACCGAGATTACGAGAGCATACCTGAGACCTTAATCAACGATTGATTGCGAGGCGATGAGGCCATCAGCCGAAGAGTAATTTAGAACGAACGAAGTGAGTGGAGATTCCCTAATGATTCGACTACAGGCGTTTTACCCGAACACCAAAGACGGATTTTTCGATCACGACTACTACGTCAATAAGCACGCACCGTTCGCGAAGCAGGTGCTGGGCCCGCTGGGCATGCTCAACATGGAAGTGAGCAAGGGCGTCGAGACGATGGACGGCGGCGAGCCCCCCTACACCTGTGTGGTAACGGTCACTTTCGAGTCACGCGAGGCGATGGACGAGGGCTTCTCCGGTGAGCGCAAGGACAAGCTGCTGGCCGACATTCCCAACTTTACCGACGTTGAGCCGATAATCCAGGTCGGCGAGGTGCTTCTTTAAAGCACGCTCTTGTGGGAGTGTGGACAGGGGTTCGTCCCCTGCCCTGCCTGAACCCTACTTTTCGAAGTCCACAACCATTTTTATCTCGTCGGAGGGCTTGAACAGGCGTTTGAACGTGGGTTCGATGTCGTCCAGCGCGATTATGCTGTCGCCCTTGAGCATGGGCTCGACGCGCACCGCACCGGACTGCAACAGCTTGTAGCACTCGGGCCACCACTCGGGCTTGAAGGCGAACGTCGTGGTTAGTTCCAGGTCGCGCGTACACCAGTCTGCGGGAAGCACCGGTACCTGTTCCCAGGCGATGGCCAGCAGTACCACCCGGCCCGCGTAGCGCACGGCTTCTAATGCCTGTTGCAGTGTGGGTTGGGCACCGGCGGCCTCGATAATTACGTGAGGGCCCTTGCCGTCGGTAAGCTCGGCCATGCGCTCAACCACGTCTTCTTTGGTCGGGTCCAGCACCTCGTCTGCCCCAAGTTCTCTTGCGGCTGCGGCTCTTGCGGGCGCGGGCTCCGAGACGATTACCTTGGACGCGCCTTTGGCCTTAGCGATTTGTAGCGCGAAGAGGCCCAACGGCCCGGCGCCCAGCACGCCCACCGTGTCCCCAGCGCTCATGTGCGAGCGGTCAACGGCCTGGTAGGCGGCCGCCATCGGCTCGACCATCGACGCCTGTAGATCGGACACTCCGTCAGGAACACGAGAGGCCATCCATGCGTCCATGAGAATGTACTCGGCGTACCCGCTGAAGGCCGGTGGCAGCGTGCCCCAGCCCATTGTGCGGAAGTTGTACCGGGGGTTCTCTACGAACAGGCTCTTGGACCCTTTTGGTGGTGCGCCGCCCGCAGCGCCCGCGACGCGGTCGCCGATCTTCCACAGGGTCACCCCCGGACCTATGGCCGACACGGTGCCGGAGTATTCATGGCCGAGCACCGAACCGACGGTGGCGACGTCGTAGAGCACGCCGTGTACGTCGGTGCCGCAGATGGAGCAAAAGTGCGTCTTAATGACGATCTCGCCGGGGCCCGGCTCCGGCGTTGGAACCTCTTTCACCTCGAAGCGGTGGTCACCTTGATATATCGCTGCCTTCACAAATGCCTCCCAGAGCCGATCGCTTTCAATGCGGTATTTCGCCCCGGCATTCTACGCCCGACTCTATTGCCAGACTTACGGTACGAACGCTTTTGCTAATATGGCGACGATGTAAAGGGGTGACTGAGACCCCAGTGGTACACCACCAGTGGTACACCGGCGGTACAGGAGGGGTTTGTCGATGTCTGCGGAAGAGGGCCAAAAGGCCTATGACGACTCAATAGTTATTGACGGGCTCAACGTCAGCCGCTGGGACAGCCCGGACGTGTACCGGAGCCTCAACACCGGTGGCATCACTGCCATTAACGCCACCATTGCCGTGTGGGAGGGGTTCCGCGAGACGATGGACCACGTCGAAGAGTGGCTACACCGTTTCAGGGAACGCAGCGACACGCTTTTGCATGCGACGTCTGTGGCCGACATTATCCGGGCCAAGTCCGAGGGCAAGACGGCCGTCGTGCTGGGCTGGCAGAACGCCTCGCCAATTGAGAACAAGTTGGATCGACTGGAACTGTTCCACGCCCTGGGCATCCGCATAATCCAAGTCACGTACAACGAGCGCAACCTGCTGGGCAACGGCTGCTATGAACGCAACGACGAGGGCCTGAGCAGGTTCGGCGTGGACGCCGTGAAAGAGATGAACCGGCTGGGTATTCTCGCCGACCTCTCCCATGTCGGTGACAAGACCACGATGGAAACGGCGGAGATGTCTGACGGCCCGGTGTCGGCCACTCATTCCAACGCACGGTCTTTTGTCGATCACCCTAGAAATAAGACCGACGACGCGCTCAAGCTGATCGCCGAAAAGGGCGGGGTCATAGGCGCGAACGCCTTCCCGCTTTTCTTGAAGAAGGGCTATGAGTCGACGGTCGGAGACTATGTTGACGCCATCGAAGACCTCGTAGAGCGGGTGGGCATCGACCACGTCGGTATCGGCACTGACTACACGCAAGACCAGCCGCACTCGTTTTTCGACTGGCTGTTCATGCAGCAAGGCACCAAGGTGGTTCTGGACAAGAACCCCGTTCCCGACCCGCACCACCACCCGTTCGGCATGGAAACCCCGGACACGCTGTCCACCGTCGCGCAGGGTCTGTCTAACAGGGGCTACCGGAGCGAAGACATTGCCAAGGTGATGGGCGGCAACTGGCTGCGGCTGTTTGAGCAGGTCTGGCGTCCCGCTTCTTAGTT
>CAVOCN010000214.1:0-3390 GCA_963694205.1 Dehalococcoidia bacterium
AGCATCATAGAGACCACATGGGGTTCGCTACCGGACCCTGTTCACTCAGCAAATATAATTTATGCAGGGCCTGTTCAATCGCGGGCCCCAATTGGAGATTCTTGTTGTTCGGTTTAGACGTTCCAATAATATTCGCTTTTCTTGCCGGGTTTGGTGCTGCCTTCAACCCGTGCGGGGCGGCGATGTTCCCGGCGTATGTCGGCTACCAGTTGGGAAGCGCCGAGGGTGAGCCCAACCTGGCAATCGCGACGTTTAAAGGGATCCTGCTCGGCCTCGCGGCTACGGCCGGATTCGTGGTGGTGTTCGGCACCCTTGGTCTGATCCTCGCCGCTGGCGGCCGGGTGATCGGCGACATACTTCCGTTCGCGGGCCTGGGAGTCGGAGTAATCATCACCGGCCTCGGCCTCTGGCTGATCATCTCGCGTAAGAAGATCGGCATCATGGCCGCCAGCCGCCTCAACATGGGCGGCGGTAAGGGCCTGAAACAGGTCTTCCTGTTCGGCATTGCCTACGCCGTAGCGTCACTGAGTTGCGCCCTGCCAATTTTTCTGGCGGCGGCAAGTGTGGTCGCCGGTCAATCGTTCAGCGCAGGCGGCTTTGCTGCGACGATGATTGGTGCCCTCACTTATGGAGTGGGGATGGGCGTGATCATGATCGCCGCCGCGGTTGGCATTGTGTTATTCAAGGGCTTCGTACAGAGACTTATTCGAAAGATCTTCCCGCTCATTGAGCCGCTCGGCAACCTGGCCATGGTTGGGGCCGGCTCTTACCTCATCTACTACTGGACCGCCGGGGACGGTAGTGACGTGCTAGCACTGAGGATCGAGCAGTATTTTTAGCCCCTAGGGCGTGAAGCCCAGCAGGGCACACCGAAGAAACAGAAACGGCCCCGCACTGAGCGGGGCCGTTTGCTTTGCCTGGGTTGAGCCGCGCCTACTCTGCGGCCCTACTCTGCGGCTACTGGGTTGCTCAGGACGCCGATGCCTTCAAGCTCGATCTCGACGGTGTCGCCGGGGCTGAGCGTGGCAGTGGTGCCGGGCGTGCCGGTGAGGATGACATCGCCGGGCTCAAGCGTCATCACCTTGCTCACCCACTCGATGATGGTGGGCACGTCGTAGAGCAGGTCCGAGGTGTTGGACTGCTGCACGACCTTCCCGTTAAGCCTGGCTTCAATATCGAGGTTGCCAGGGTTCAGGCCCGTGACGATGAACGGCCCGATAGGCCCGAAGGTGTCAGACGACTTGGCCCGCCACCACTGCAGGTCGCCTTTTTGCCAGTTGCGCTCACTAACGTCGTTGGCGCAGGTGTACCCGAAGATGAAGTCGAGCGCGTTTTCCTTGCTGGCGTTGCGGCATTGCTTGCCGAATACTATGGCCAGCTCGGCCTCTTCCTGCACGAGGTTTGAGTCTTTCGGCAGCACGATGGTGTCGCCCTGGCCGACCACGCACGACGGCGTCTTGAAGAACGGCTCCGGTACTGCGGGCGGCGTGCGGTCACCAAGATGGCTCTTGTAGTTCAGGCCGATGGCAACCATCTTCGATGGCGCGGTGGGCGCCAGCAACTTGACGTCGGATAGCGACCTGCGGTCGGACGTGGTCTCGTGCGACTCCCAGGGTGCTGCTGTAATGCGGGTGACGTTGCCTCCTTCGACGACACCGAACTGAACGCGACCGTCAGCCTCGTACCTGGCGAATTTCATATCAAACGACTCCTGGGTTTCTGGGAATTCGGGGGTTCTGAACGGTTGCTCAGTCTACCAAACCGGAATTCGGGTGGATCGAATCTGGCCCGGCTTAACGGGCGCGCTCGGTGCCCCACAACATGACCTGGAGCCGGGAGGAAAAACGAAAGCCTCGCCCGACGGCTGCGGACGCCAACCAGACGCTCCTGGCCTGGATGTCTGTTGAGCTTGTGCCCTCGGGCATAAGCGTGACGCGCCCTGGCGGGACGCTGTAGCGCTGGGTAAGCCGGGCCGCCTCATCCACGTCCGGCGGTTCGACAATTACGAACTTCCAGTCGGCGTTGGGCATTTCGGCGAACACGTGCAGAGCGCCAGCAACCTCGCGCTTGCTCTTGGGGTTTCCCGAGTTTGCCAGCTTGGGAGACACGTTCCAACGCGTCACCGAAGCGATCAAATCGGGCGACGGCGCAATGGTGCCGTTGGTCTCTATTTCGACCGTATGCCCGGAGTCGGCCAGTTCGCCGATCAGAGCGTCGAGCGATTGGAGCAGGGGCTCGCCGCCGGTGATGACGACGTTGGTGTTGGCCAGCGCCACGACTCTCGCCAGCACGTCTGCTTCGTCCATCGACATCACCTGTTCGTCGTAGTCGAACGACGCCCAGTCCCAGGTGTAGCCCGTGTCACACCACGAACACGCGAGGTTGCAGGTGGCCAGCCGCACGAAAGTCGACGGCGTACCGGCGGTGCGGCCCTCGCCCTGTATGGACAGGAATATCTCGGGCTCACCCGAGGGCATGCGGCTAACGCGAAGCACTGCCCGCTAACCCAGCGCCGGGTCGGGGACGCCCGCTTCGGCAAAGCCACGGGCGCGGAGGATGCACGAGTCGCACTCGCCGCACGGGCGATCGCCGCCCTTATAGCATGACCATGTCTTTTCTAACGGCACATCCAACTCAAGGGCCATGCGGACAATGTCGGCCTTGGTCATCTCGATGATCGGCGTTTCGACCTGTATGCGGACGCCATGCTCGGTGGCGATTTTGGAACCGAGGTTGATCGTCTCAATGGCGCTCTCGAAGAACTCTGGGCGGCAGTCGGGGTAGCCGCTGTAGTCGATGGCGTTTGGTGCCAGGTAGACGACGGCCTCCATTTCCGACGGGTCCTGGCCCAGCTTCTCAATTCCGTGCAGCGCATCGCTTTCCAGCAGGGCGGCGGCCAGCGACAGGAAAATCGTGTTGCGCAGGGGCACATAGGTAATGGGTACGCCGAAGCCGATCTGGTCGTCTGGTCGGCCCGAGGGCATGGGAAAACGCTCCGGGTTGGTCAACGCCGAGTACCAGGCGACCTCACCCAAAAAAGATATATCGAGTGTTTTATGGGCAACGCCCAACGTCTCTGCGATGGCCTCGGCGTACCCGACCTCTTTGGCGTGGGTCTGACCGTAGTGAAAGGTGAGGGCGGTGAGGTGGCTCACGCGTTGCCGGGCATACGCAGTGACGCTGGACGAGTCGAGACCGCCCGACAGCAGGCTGACGCCGTAGGAACTCAAGGTCGCTGATAACGGGCTGTGACGGTGGTGTGCAGGCCGCCGCGAACTTTATAGTCCAGATCAATCGTCATGGACACCGGGCTCGCTGCGGCGATCAGATCCGCCAGAATTTTGTTGGCGGCGTGTTCTTGTACCACGCCGACGTTGCGATACTGCATGA
>CAVOCN010000215.1:0-3386 GCA_963694205.1 Dehalococcoidia bacterium
CAACATGTCTGACGACCCCGGGTTTATCAACGGCCCGCCGGCGGCCATGGCGTATCCAGTGGAGCCGGTAGCTGTCGAAACGAGCATGCCATCGGCCCTGTAGGTGGTCAGTTCGGCCCCATCCACACTGGCTTCCACATTGAGCAGCTTGGCGGTCTGTCCCCTGCTCAGTGCCACCTCGTTGAGGGCGTCGGCTTCTTGCCCCGGTTGCCCCGACGCAAGCGTGACTTTGGCCCTGAGCATCATCCGGTCGTCTATCCACGCGGCCTTGGCACTGCCGCCCAGGTAGCGGGCAATGCCGGCCTCGGCCGCCTCGACCTCCAACTCGGACATGAACCCGACCTTGCCCAGGTTAATGCTCAGAATCGGCACGTCGTATGGTGCCGTTACCCTCACCGTCCGCAGAATAGTGCCGTCGCCACCCGCAGTGATTACCGTGGATGTCTCGGAAAGCTCGCGCTCGCGCTCTGAGACGCTTTCGGCGGCGCTGGTCCAAGCCCTATCGGCCAGTCCCAGCGAGTCGATGAGCGATGCCACCAGGTCCGTAGCCCTGGGCACCAGTGCGTTATAGACGAACCCGATGCGGGTTTTGTGGTCGTTCATGTGGCCACCCACGTTACCCTACAGGAACGACGCTGAGGACCTCGGCGGCCGTCGTGGCCATGCGAATGAGCGGCGTCGGGTAGATGCCGAAGAACAGCAGCGCCGCCGTGGTTAGGCCCAGAGCAAGTTGCAGTGGCCTGTCTGAGCTTGTTGGCCGCTCTTCGACCGGGTCGGAGAAGTACATCACCTTCACCACTCGCATGTAGTAATAGGCCGACACCACCGAACTGAGCGTCCCGGCGAGGACCAGCCATGACAGCCCGCTGCTCGCCGCCGCGCTAAAGATGTTCAGCTTCACCATGAAACCGACCGTCGGGGGCAAACCCGTTAGCGAAATGAGCGCGAACGCCAGCGCCCCAGCCAGCCAGGGAGATCGCCTGCCCATACCGGCGAAGTCGGTAATCTTGTCGCTCCCTACCCTGTTGGATATGGCGATGACTGCGGCGAAAGCAGCCAGGTTGGTCGCTGCATAGCCGACGAGGTAGAAAAGCACGCCCGCCGGTCCATCGGCCCCCGTGCTACTTGTGTCCCTAGCGGCGATGGCGGCCAGGCCAACCATGATGTACCCGGCATGGGCAATGGTCGAATAGGCCAACAGCCGCTTCATATTCTTCTGCGCCACGGCTACGAAGTTACCCAGCGTCATAGACATGATCGCCAGCACGGCGAAGACTGCGCTCCACTCCATGCTCACCGACGTTTCGGGGAACGCTACGTAGAAGACCCGCAAAATGACGGCGAACCCGGCGGCCTTGCTGGCGACCGAGAGGAACGCGGTTATCGGCGTGGGCGCGCCCTCGTAGACGTCGGGCACCCACATATGGAACGGCACGGTCGAAATCTTGAATCCGAAGCCCGCGATTATGAACACCACCCCCAGCAAAATGGCGTAGCCGCCGAAGGGCTGTGTCGCGTCGGTCGAACTCAGAATGCCTCGCGCAATTTCCCCGAGGTCGGTGCTGCCGGTAAAGCCGTAGGTCCACACCATGCCGTACAGGAGCAACGCCGAGCTTATGGCGCTGAGAATGAGGAACTTGATCCCCGCCTCGGACGAGCGGCTGGAGCCAGCCAGGGCGATCAGGGCCGCCAGTGGCAACGCCGTCAATTCCAGTGCGATATATATCGTCACCAGTTCGAGAGTCGACGCCAGCAGCATCATGCCCGTGAGTGAGAACAATATGAGCGCGAAGTACTCGGCCCGCAGGCTGTCAAAGCGCCTTATATAGCCGGTGGACATGAGCACGACTATGGCCATGATCCCCGTCAGCAGGAACTTGAAGAACAGGCTGAACTTGTCCACAACCAGCGTGCCGAAGACGCCCGTCATAGAGGTCGCGCCGGTGTCCAGGTCGATCCACAGCACGATGGTCAGCGCAATGGTCACACCCAGGCCCACCAGCACGATGGCCGGGAGAGCCCTGCGGTCTTTCAGTACAAAGT
The DNA here is from genome assembly GCA_963694205.1 of Dehalococcoidia bacterium. GTDB lineage: Bacteria > Chloroflexota > Dehalococcoidia > Lucifugimonadales > UBA2962 > CAUZIR01. The sequence continues at coordinate 2,044 of CAVOCN010000215.1, forward strand.
CTACGAACAGCACCAGAATCGCCACGGCAGCCAGGCTTAGCTCCGGCGAGAGCAGATATATGTCGTGACCGGTCATCGGGAAATACCCTCAGCTACCGAGCTGACGCTGTTGGCGATGGGCTCAACGCCGATGGCGAATACGTCGGTGATGAAAGCCGGGTATATGCCGAACACGAATATGGTCGCGGCCAGCAATACCACCGGCACCAGGTCCCACCGGTTGGCGTCGGGCAGGTCGGCCCAGCGCTCAATCTTGGGTCCGAACATGGCGCGTTGGATCATCCACAAGATGTAACCCGCGGTAATAACCACTCCGAACACAGCCAGCGCCGTGTGCCAGCCCCACACGGGGAAGGCACCTAAGAACAGCAACATTTCGGCAGCGAACCCGCTGGTGCCGGGCAACCCTAACGATGCCAGTCCGGCGATGAGGAAGCCGACTGCTATGAGCGGCATCTTGTGTGCCAGCCCGCCCAGGTCCGGGATGTACCGGGTATGCGCCCGGTCATAGACCAGGCCCACCATGAGGAACATTAGCCCGGTAATGGTGCCGTGGGTGAACATCTGCATGGACGCGCCCGTGAGGCCCACGGCACGGGTGTCGGCCGTGGCACCAGCTATCGCAGCCAGCCCAATCAAGACGTAGCCCATGTGGCTGATGCTGGAAAACGCCACCAGGCGCTTCAGGTCAGTCTGACGCATCGTCACCACAGCGCCATAGATAACGTTAATAACCCCGGCAGTCGCCAGCAGCCACGACAGGTCGGCCATGGTGTCGGGCATCATCGCGGCGGTCACGCGAATCATGCCGTAGCCGCCCATCTTCAGCAGCACACCGGCCAGCATCACGCTGACGGCGGTGGGCGCGTCGGTGTGGGCGTCCGGCAGCCAGGTGTGGAACGGCCAAACGGGCAGCTTCACGGCGAAGCCCACGAACAGCAGGCCGAAAATAGCACCAATGGGTAGGGCTAGGTGTGCCCCTTCTGCAATGCGCTCAGGCAAAACAGTCATGTCGAACGTACCGGTCGAAACGAACAATACGACTATTCCCACCAGCATGAAGGCGCTGCCCAGGAACGTGAAGATGAGGAACTTCATCGCCGAGTACTCTTTGCGCCCGCTCCCCCACGTCGAAATGAGGAAGAACATGGGCACCAGTTCCAGTTCCCAGAACAGGAAGAAGAGCAGGAAGTCGAGCGCGGTAAACACGCCCAGTACCGCCGTCTGCAAGATGAGCAGCCAGACGAAGTACTCCTTCACCCGGTGCTTTATGCCCCACGACGCGTAAATAGCAGCCATGCCCAGCAGCCCGGTCAGCAGCACCATCGGCGCACTAAGCCCGT
>CAVOCN010000216.1:0-3350 GCA_963694205.1 Dehalococcoidia bacterium
TTTGACGGTTCCGGTAAAAACGGCCGGTTACGCGTAAATATTACAGAAGACTTCAAGCAATAGCGCGGCACATGCGGATCATGTCCAATCCCAACCGGATTAATGCCCGTGACCGCCTGAGGCGAAAGACAAATGCCCCCAACCTGTTAAGGCCGGGGGCATTTTGTGTTTCTGGTGGAGACGGGGGAGGGTCGAACTCCCCGTCCAGAAAGCGCACTTGGCGGAATTTACTACAGGCTTAGCCGGACTTTAAACTTCGCCGCTGTGCCTCCCTGCCGGCTGGGATGGACTCGGCGGCTAGCCGATAAGTCTTTTGTCCCGGACTATCGGCGTCCGCGGGACAGCACCTCGAAAATGTCGCCCTCCCGACCCTTCGAGGAGAGGACCGGGGGACGTAGTCACCTAAATTAGGCGGCTAGTGCTAGCTGTCTGTTGTCAGTTAGTTTTTTTGCCGTCTGATTAACGAGGTGGACGGCACCTCGACCTGCAACTCCGAAGACACACTCCCTGTCGAAACCACGCGTCCCCGTCCAACTATCATACCAAATTAAGGCCGTGCCTGAAGTTGAGCCGTAAGCGTTGGATACGCCTATAGACTGCAAATCCTAGCTTTTACCCAGCGAGCTGTGAGTCGTACGCGCGCGTTGACCACCGTGGATGGCGGGTGCTAATCTGACTGTGAAAACGTTCACCAATTCAACGGCCCGGCCTCCCATCGGCCAGCGCGGTCGTTATTGTCCTCTATAAGGAGAGCCGAGTGATTAAGCGAACCATTCCCCTCATGCTGCTAGCTGGCCTGCTGTCGCTGGCACTGGTGGCTTGCGGTAGCGGCGACGAAACCGCCACCAGCACCCAGCCGTCGTCCCCGTCGCCCGTCCCCAGGGCGCCCGCCGAAGAGCCCGCCGAAGGCGAGGCCGCGGGCGGAGCAGAACAGGCAACCGGCACAGAGGTGTTCGTGTCCCTGCAAGACCCGGGAGGAAGCGGCTCCTACGTGTTCGACGCCGACGAATTCACGTTTAGCGTAGGTGACACAATCACCTTCGTGGTGGAGTCCGAGACCGAGTTCCACACCTTCACCGTGCAGGAGTTGGACATCAACGTGTCCGCTCCCGGCGGCGCCACCGGCGAAGCCACCGTCACGCTAGACACTGCGGGCACGTTTACCCTGATTTGCGTCCCCCACAAGGCCTTGGGAATGGTAGGTACCATCACAGTCCAGTAGGGCCTCACATCTTTTAGAGCGTGAAAGAGAGCGTCCGGTGGACGCTCTCTTTTTCTACATCCTGTGTTTCCGTACTTGGCCGCCGCCATATGTGGTAGTGGCGTTGACTCCGGGTTGGCCGGGTTCCTATACTACGTTCCACCCCAGTAGAGAGTGGAAAAATGCGCCTATCGTGCCTCCAGGAAAACCTCAGTCGTGGGCTTTCGATCGTCGGTCGAGCCGTTGCGACTAGGACAACCCTACCCATCACCCAGAATGTCCTTCTGTCGACCGACCAGGGCCGCTTGAAGCTATCGGCGACTAACTTAGAGGTCGCCATCAGCACCTGGATAGGTGCCCAGATAGAAGAAGAAGGCTCAATTACGATCCCGGCCCGGCTGCTCACCGAGTTCGTCAACTCACTGCCCGCCGACCGCATCGACATCGACTCCGTCGCGCAACCGCTGGGGCTATCCCTAAAGTGCGCCCGGTTCGAGGCCAGCATCAACGGGACCCAGGCCGAGGACTTCCCGCCGATACCGAGCGTAGAGTCCGGAGTCATCGGCAAAATTGAGGCCGAAGCGCTTAGAGAGGCCATCTCCCACGTGGTATTCGCCGCCGCCACCGAGGACTCCCGTCCCGTGCTTACCGGCGTTAAGGTCGAAATGAGCGGAGACGACTTCACGTTTGCTGCCGCAGACGGGTTCCGCCTTGCCGTGTACAAAGGCAAACTCGCCCAGCCCGCACCTGAAGAGGTCGGTTTCATCATCCCGGCCAGGGCGCTGACAGAGGTCAACCGACTTTCCAGCGGCCAGACCGAGCCCATCGAGTTCACCGTCACCCCGTCCAAGAGCCAGGCGCTGTTCAAACTGGAAAACGTAGAACTCGTCTCCCAGCTGGTACAGGGAACGTTCCCCAACTACTCACAGCTAATACCTGAAGACCACCAGACGCGCGTCATAGTCGACCAGGCGAACTTCCTGCGCGCGACCAAGACGGCAGCAATATTTGCGCGAGATGGCAGCGGCATAATCCGGCTACAGGTCGGCGGCGAAGGCGATGACGCCAAGTTACAGATCTCTTCCCGGGCCGAAGAAGTGGGCGAGAACCAGGGCGAAATCGACATAAAGGTCGACGCCTCTGAGGGCGACTCCAAAATCGCCTTTAACGCCAAGTACCTTTCCGAAGTATTGGACGTACTGGGACAGGGCGAAGTTGCCCTGGAAATGACGTCTCCCTCCAGCCCCGGCGTCCTACGCCCCCAGGGCCGCGACGGCTACGTACACGTCGTAATGCCCATGTTCGTCCAGTGGTGAGGTAACCAGGTCTCCGTTTCGACTCGCAATTAAACCCCTCGCCCCGGTCGCGTCATCCAACCGTTGGATCCGACCACAGGGGGCTAGAGATTGTTCGAACGGGTTACAGAGCGCAGCGGCATCGTCCAGTTCCACGGGCTTTGGTGTGCGTATTGCTGGGGGCTTAAGAGAGCGGTTTCCAAACTAGAGAAGACTTACGGCCTCTACATTGAGCGCCGTGAGGTCTGGCTCAACCCGGTGAACATCCTGGCCATGCGTTCGCTATCGGACCTGTACGGCGACTTCAACATGGGCTTTTACACCGTGCCCAGCTTCTACGACCCGTCCCCTGGGCGCCCCCGCGACGAACGCCTGCTTATCAACCCAGGCTCCTACGAAATGCTGGAGGCGTGGTACCTAGAGGGCCGCAAATAGGGGGAGGGCTGCAAATAGGGCAGGGAGCAAGTAGCGAGGGCCGAGAATTAGAGCGTGGGCCCGTCGGTAGACCGGGTGGGAAAAAGCCGCAGGGCGCTCTAAATACGCGAGTAGGCCACGCCGCCCGCTCCGGCGCGGGGGTCCGAACCGCCTTCGAATGAGCCGTCGGCGTTCCGCACGGCCACCTGCGCCCTGGCCATAATGGGGCTGAGGGGGAACGGGTCCCGCCGAACACTGTGGCCCATGCGCTCCAGTTCGGCGGCAACATCGCCCCTGAACCGGGCCTCCAAAAACAGCGGCCCGCCCTCTGAGTGCGCCCGTGCCGCCGAGACCGCCTCTCCGGGGGACATCCCCAGATCGATCATGTGCACGGCCGCCTGGAACACGGCGCTGACGATGACCGCACCTCCGAGCGCGCC
>CAVOCN010000217.1:0-3327 GCA_963694205.1 Dehalococcoidia bacterium
GCCAAGGCGGCGATCTTGCGAGCCCCGGAGATCCCGCCGACCAGGCATACGTCGGGCCGGACATACTGCACGGAGTTGCGGGCCAGCGCCATCTGGAACTCCCACAACGAGGTGAATCGCTCACCGGTGGCGATAGGAATGTTGACCTTGCTGGCGACATAGGCCATCTCATCAAAGTTGTCGGGTGTCACCGGGTCCTCGAAAAAGAACGGATGGAACTCTTCTATGCCGAGCCCCAGTTGCACAGCTTCGGTGGGTGTTAGACGCCGATGTATCTCAATGCACAGGTCCACCCCACTACCGACCGCTTGGCGGTACTCGCGTACGGACTGAATAGCGTCGCCAATCTTGTCGGCGTGCGTCTTGAAATAAGGCACATCCCGTTCTTCGTCGAGGAACGGGGTGAGGTGGCCGACGGCCGTGAAGCCCTGAGCCTTCGCCTGTTGAATTCCACTTACCAGCGTCTCGGTCGTGTCCCCGAACACGTGGTAATAGACCCTGGCCCGGTCCCGGACCTTGCCGCCGAGTAGCTGGTGAACCGGGGCATCGAAGTGCTTGCCCATGATGTCCCACAGGGCAATGTCTATTGCGCTGAGGGCGCCCATAATGGCCGCTCCTCGGAAATGGGAGAAGCGGTACATGTACTGCCAGTGGTGCTCAATCCGAAGCGGGTCCTGCCCTATCAGGTACCGTCCGAACTTGCGGACAGCCGCCTCGCTGGCCTCCAAAAATCCCCATGCGCCAGATTCCCCGATGCCGGTTAAGCCCGTATCGGTTACAACTTCGACCAGCAGGTACCGGTCCAGCATGATTGGATTTACTTCGGTGACTTTCACTACCACTCCCTTACCCGTGACGGTTTAACGCTTGATGGCCGCTTGGCGACGGCCGCTTGGCCGTGTTTTGTTGCGCCCAATTTATAACAGTCGGTGTCATCGCCATCGACACCGTGGCTTGTGCAGGTTGCGGCACCTGTGTCCGGATTGCCGGGCGGCCTGGCTGAGCACAGAGCGACAACATGTCTCTCGCATCACTTCACAACCTCTGCACTGTGGTTCTTTAGGATCGTCGAAGGTGCCGTCTCACCAAATTCCAGGCGGCATGACTCTGGACGCAGGTGCCAGACTTCGGAAAAAAAGCGAACCCTTGATAACCATCCGCAGGGGAATGCCCGCCCCGTCGGCACCCGAATCGACACATGGGGCCTCTCGTCAGAAACCAGCCGCAGGCATCGCCATAGTGGGAAACTCCGGTTCCGGTAAGACGACCCTGTGTACGCAGTTGGTCGCCGACATCTCGGCCCGTGGGTACAGTGTCGCCGTCGTCAAACACTGCCCGCACGGCCACGACGTGGACAGGCGCGGGTCCGACACCCAGCGCATTTTCGAGGCTGGGGCCGTCACAACCGTGGCGTTCTCACCGGACAAGGTCACCCGCGTCGAACGACCCTCCTCAGAGTTGAGAGTCGAGACACTCGTCGCTGAACTCAATCTCGAATACGACCTCATTCTAGTAGAAGGTTTCAAGAATCTCGATCTGCCGAAAATCCTCGTCGACGACGGCTCACCGCCCTGGGTCGATGATGTCATAGCGACCGTCAGCCTGCCCGAGCGCGAGGCCAACAGTGCCCAGCCACCCGCGTTCCCAGCCGGGCAGGTCACGGCCCTCGCGGAGCTTGTCCTTACTCGACTCGGCCACTAACTCCCCCGGCTGCCGCGATCACTTCGAGGGACATGCGTCCTCTTGCGATGTAGCCTTTTGCGGTCTCCGTTATGCTCCACTGTGACCGTCGCTGCTCGCGAGGGTATAAACCCGACTACTAAGAACTACAGGTGAGAATTTGATAACTCGAACGCTGGGCAGGACCGGACTTAAAGTGAGCCGACTGGGCATTGGACTGGCGGCCATCTCCCAGGAGACGTTGGAAGACATCGCCAGCGTTGAAAAGGTACTGGCGGCCGCCCTGGACTCGGGCATCAACTTCTTCGACACCGCCGAGTGCTACCACGACAGCGAGGAGATGGTCGGTCGCACCATCTCGGCTCGCCGGGACGAGTTCTACCTCGCAACCAAGTTCGGCCACAGCCTGTCGGAAGACGGCCATGACATTGTTGGGGCCTGGTCGGCTGACGCGATCACCGCGTCCATCGACCGTAGCCTTAAGCGGCTGCGCACCGACCACGTCGACCTGCTCCAGTTGCATACCTGCGACCTGGACGTGCTGCAAAAGGGCGAGGCCATCGAGGCCGCACAGCGAGCCAGGGACGCGGGTAAGACCCGGTTCATCGGCTACTCCGGCGACAACGAGCCCGCCATGTGGGCCGTCGAGAGCGGCTTATTCGACACGCTACAGACATCCTTCAATCTCACCGACCAGAGGCCACGGCTCGGCCTGCTCAAAGCCGCCAAACGGCAAGACATGGGCGTAATCATCAAGCGCCCCATCGCCAACGGTGCCTGGGGCTCGGCCGCCAACCCGACCGCCAACCTGCGCTGGGGCCCCGACTACGGCGATGTCTACTGGCGCCGCGGCCGGGCCATGACCGGAATGGGTCCGATAGAAAACGCCCCACAAGACCGCATCGCCATGTCATTGGGGTTCCTGTTCGGCCACCCCGAAGTGGACACGGCCATTGTCGGCACGCGCAACGTCAGCCATTTGAAGTCCAACATTGCACTCGTCGAAGCCAGCGTGTCAGTACCAGAGTCCGTCACGGCAGAGCTATACAGGCGCTGGGACCTACTGGACGACGACTGGGTTGGCCAGGGCTGAACTTCGTTCATCTCCGAGCCCATAACCGGGAATTGGGCCAAGTTCGGGACTAGCCGGGCTCCAGCTTGCTAAGCAGAATCTTCGACTCGTTCCAGGTGACGGCCTTTCGCTGGCTGTGGGCAAACGCCACCGTCCATTCCCTCGGTCAAAACATGGAGATGTTGGCCCAAGGCTGGCTCGTTCTGGAAGTAACCGGCTCGCCGTTCTGGGTGGGCGCTGTTGCGGGCGCTAGAGGCGCGGGAATGGTCGTCTCCGCGCCTCTTGGGGGCGTCCTGGCGGACAGGCTGGACCGGCGCTGGAGCGTCTTTGTATTGCAACTGGTGCGGGCCCTGCTGTTGGTGGGGCTCGGCCTGGACGTCCTGTTCGGCGAGACCGTGCTCTGGCGTGTACTGGGAGCCGTGTTCCTCATCGGCGTCTTCCAGGGCCTTTATCTGCCCGCCAATAACTCGCTCATCTTCGACATAGTGGGTGAACGTCGAGTCCTCAACGCGATGGCGGCCAGGGCCACGTCGTTCAACGTGGCACGCATACTCGGCTCCCTCGCTGCCGGGGCG
>CAVOCN010000218.1:0-3324 GCA_963694205.1 Dehalococcoidia bacterium
CGGTACGCCCGAAGATGTGTGCGGCGGCGGCCCCAGGGCTCTCCCCTTCTAAACCGGCGCCGGTCGCCTGCTCCCACAGGTCGGACGCGATCTCTTCCCGTCTCTCTCCACCGGTGCGCCTGGGCAAGCCTGTCGTATAGGCGTTAACCCAGGTCCGGGTAAAGACGCCAGCCAGCGCGAGGTGCCAAGCGCTCATACGAGGGCCGTTACAGACGCGCCGGTGGACCGTGGCGCAGGTGCCCTGGCGGCTCTCAGGGCGGCCTGCCCTTCGGCGGTGACGCGGTAGAAGCGCCGCCGGGGGCGCGATTCTTCGGCGGCGATGACCGGGTCTTCCCAGCGGCTCTCGAGAAGCCCGCCCTTCGCCATGCGGCCCAGGGCCTTGTAGAGCGTGCCGTGCGCGGTGAGCATGCGTGCGCCCTGCTGATCGCCTATCTGCTTGGCGATGAGAAATCCGTGGGATTCTTTGAGCCCACTGAGAGCAAGGTTGATGCAGGCGGCCAGTATGGATATTTCCAGAGGCACCAGAGCGCCCTTTTTTCTTCGCATGACGAAAGAATAGGAAGATATATGCCTTTTGTCAATTACTTGGTTGTTTAGACGGGATTCTCAGGGCCCGATGACGAACTCTGCGCCGGAATTAAAGGCTCGACGAGCGGCAGATGCCTTGCCGCCCGGAGACGGGTATGTGAAGATTTGCGCCCCTCATGAGCGCTACCGACGTATTTATCCTGATTGTCCGGTGGCTCCACCTGGCAGCTGCGGCCGTGTGGATCGGCGGCAGCATTTTCTACCTCCTCGTACTAAGGCCGGCTGCCCGGCAACACCCCGAAAACGGCGGCCCCATCGCGAAGTCGGTCGCCATTCGGTTTCGCTCGCTGGTAGACCTGAGCATCGTGGTGCTCGTGGCCACAGGCGCCATCATCACTTTCAATCGCCTGACCGGCGGCACGGTGGGCGTGTCCTACGTGACGGTACTTGGGGTGAAGGTTGCGCTTTCGGCATGGATGTTCGCGGCTGTCCAGATGGAACGCAGAACAGCGGATGTGATGTCCGCTTACAAAACAGGAGACACCGGCTCGGGAGGCGGGAAAGGCGTTTTCCACCTCGCCCGTACAGCGCTCTCTGGATACGGCGGCATCACGGTGATAGGCATCGTCATATTCCTGCTCTCTGACGCGCTCAAGGTGCTGTTCGAAATCGCCCTCGCGTCGGACTAAGACATGACTCGGCTCGAACCGAGTTCGACTTGACGGGAAGACATTCACAGGGTTGTTCTATAATGGCGTGGCCGGCCGATTTGCTGACCCCAGATTTGCTCGGGAACCGGAAGAAGAGGCGCTCAGCCGACTGCGCGCAAGAGAGGATCGGACAGCTAAATGAAGAGAGATCTGACCGATCTGCTGGTTTGCCCGGTGTGTAAAGGCGATCTGCTATTGACCGTAGAGACGGAAGAGAACGGCGAGATCATGACCGGCACACTTCGCTGCATCGACTCCGAAATCGATTACCTGATCGAGGACGGCATCCCCAACCTGCTGCCCCGCGAGCACGCGACAGCTACGTAGTCAGCCACGGTCTCGCGTCTGACCACGCTATCTGCTCGTCAGGCCCTTAGCTCGATCTTCGCCCCAACGCCCAACGGGTTGGGCAAGCGGGCGAGCATTTCTCGCACCGTCTGACCCGAGACCGGGTGTACGAGTTCCGGCGCGATTTCTACCAGCGGCACCAGCACGAACGCCCGCTCGTCCATGCGCGGGTGCGGCACCTGCAACCCCGGTTCATCGATGACCCGGTCTTCGTAGAAAAGCAAGTCAAGGTCGAGCGTCCTAGGGGCGTCCTTGACCGTTCTCACGCGCCCCTCGTCGTTCTCTATTTCCAGGAGCGTTTTTAGCAGCCTCTCCGGCCCAAGTCCGGTCTCCACGCTACATACAGCGTTTAAAAACAGCGGCTGGTCGGTAATGCCTACGGGGTCGGTCTCATATGCCGAGGAGACGGCTATTACTGGACCGGCCCGTTCACCTAGCGCGTCAAGCGCCCGGCACAGGTAGTCCCCTCGTTCGCCCAGGTTCGAGCCCAACGCTACGTATGCGATGTGGCTTGTTTCGGCAGGTTCAGTCAAACGCTCACTCACGCCGCACTGCCCTAGGCTCACTCACTGGCCTTCTCTCACTCACTTGGGGGCCGGCGGCGGCGGCCAGCCACGTATGACGGCGTCTGTCATGCGCGAGACCCGGACCATTTCCCGTACGTCGTGCACCCGCACAATGTCGGCGCCCCCGGCTATGGAAAGGGCGACCGTGGCGGCGGTCCCCTCAACCCGGTCGTCTGGCGGCAGGTCGAGCACCTTGCCGATGGTCGACTTGCGGGACATGCCGACGAGTATGGGAGCGCCCAGCACCTGCAACTCGTCCAGGCGGGCGAGCAGATCTAAGTTATTAGCAGCTGTTTTACCAAACCCCATACCCGGATCGAGAATAATGTTCCCTTGCGGTATGCCCGCGTCTATGGCCCCGTCTCGGAGTTCTGCGAGTCGCCCGACAACGTCGGGCACGACGTCGGCGTAACGGGTGTGGTCCTGGTTATGCATAAGGACGACGGGAACGCCTGCGCTGACAACTACCCTGGCCATGTCCGGGTCGGCCTGGAGGCCCCACACGTCATTCACGAGGCTCGCCCCTGCCTCTATAGCGGCGCGCGCGACTGTTGCTTTATACGTGTCCACTGAGACGGGAAGGTCCGTAGCTGCGACTATCGCCTCAATAGCCGGAACCACCCGGCGAAGCTCCTCAACCTCCGACGTGGTCGCGGCGTCGGCATACGTCATGGAGGGCCTGGTCGACTCGCCGCCGACGTCGATGATGTCGCAGCCCCACTTCGCAAAATTCTTCGCCGTTTGTACGGCCGATTCAACGTCTGAATCGACACCGTCGCCTGAGAATGAGTCGGGCGTAACGTTGATGACCCCCATCACGAAAGTCTTACTTCCCCACTCGAACGCGCGTCCACCGATGAGACACGGCGTTTGGGGTTGTATGTTGGGGACTATTGACATCGTTTCTTTCCGGTCCGGCGCACGGTAAGGCTCTTGGGGCTTCCAGGCGTCTGTAAACTTGCGGAACGGTCGAATATTTGCTAGCTTTTGAGGATTATTCTAGGGTAACAGGACTCGTTAAATATGGTCGTCCGCCGACACCGGGATCGGAAGCTGGACGAGCTCCAGGACCTGCGCAAGCAGGCGCAGGAAGGTGGGGGCCCCAAGCGGATAGATGCCCAGCACAAGCGGGGCAAACTCACCGCGAGGGAGCGCATCGACCTCCTCCTCGA
>CAVOCN010000219.1:0-3300 GCA_963694205.1 Dehalococcoidia bacterium
CGGCGGTTCCGGCCTCTCGCAGGGCCAGCGCCTCCTCCACCTCGGCGACCATGACAATTCGCTCCACACCACCCTCAAACGCGACGCAGGCAGATGTGAAGGCCCGCAGCACGTCGATAACCACGACCGTGCCTTTCGCTCGCTGTGCGCCCTCAACCAGGCTCTCGATTACTACTTCCACAGTTGCTTATTTGCCCCTAAGTTTTTGGCGCTATCTCGCCTTGCGAAAACCCGGTCGAATGACAACCAGCGCCCCTGCCAGTTTGGCTAACGGCCAGAGCTTACCGGCTCGCCGTTTTACGTGCAGGTAAGACCGCTCACCGACCAGCAGACCGGCAACGAGGTTCCAAACCCTCTCGCGTCTCTTTGCCAGGTTGAAAAACAGCCTCGGGGACACGTGAAACAGGCCGTGCATATATCTCCCGGCGGCGAGTTCCGGCAGCAGTTCGGCGCTCATTTCTTTCTCGTATCCAGATAGATCAGAGGCCTCTAGTGAAATTAGGCTGGCTGCCGCCCTCGCTGCCGCCCGGCCACTGTAGATAGCGGCGTAGATGCCCTCCCCTGTGAGTGGGTCGACCAGTCCGGCCGCGTCTCCCGCCAGCATCACCTTGCCCCGCCACAGCGGCGACCCGCCCCGGCGCACCGGCAGGTGGTGGCCCTTCACACCCCAGGCCGTCGACGGGTCGAAGCCGTAGCGGCGGGCCTGCTCGGCAAGCTTTGTCCGCAACTGCGGGCCAGTAGACCGCCAGCCCCCTACCCCAATGTTCACGTGGTCAGCCTTGGGGAACGCCCACCCGTAACCCCCGGCAACCTCGCCAAAGTCGAACGCCACCATGCCGTCCCACGTCTCGGACTCCCCGGTGCCTATGAGGTAGTTCCCCTCCAACCCAATGCCTCTATTGCCCTGCAATGGGAAACCCAGGGAGCGAGCGACCGGCCCGTTGGCTCCGTCGGCGCCTATAAGCACCGCGGCATCGAAAGACTCATCGCCCGCCGTCACGGTCGCGCCGTCTTGATGGGGCGTGACGGCGTCCACTCGCAGACCGGGAAAAAAACTGGCCCCGGCCTCCCACGGCTTTGGAAACGAGAAACTCGTCCAATCTGGCGCGTTGGGTCAGGTAAACGAGCGGTTCGGCGGCCCGGAGGGTGAACCCGGAATCGCCGCGCCATGTGAAGCGTATGTCGTGCACACGTTGCTCCACTACCGGGTCAATATCGAACGGCAAAAGTGCGGCTGCCCTGGCCGTGACGCCACCGCCGCATGGCTTGTCCCTGGGGAACTCGGCCCGGTCGAGCAGAGCGGTGGACAGGCCCCTGGCGGCGCACTCACGCGCGGCCGTGCTACCGGCAGGGCCCGCGCCGACTACCACTACGTCGAAGCGCGCCACGTTTGACTCCCCGGTCACGGTTGAGTGGCGTGCCAGTGTGACTCGGGCATCGGACTCGGGAGGGTCAGCCGACCCAGGCCAACCCCTCGGCCGGACCCCGGTCATATACCGATATGCCCGGCTGCTTCAGGCGAATAATGTAGGTACCCGTCGTGGCAGTAATGAACAGCAGTTTTGAGTCGAAGCCGTAAAACGCACAATTGGTAGTGGCTCCGGGGGTACGAATAATCCCCAGGGCGGTCCCCTCCGGGTCGCACACCCACACCCCGCCGGGTCCGGTGACATAACCGTTGCCGCGAGCGTCAACCTTCATGCCGTCGCCCGGGCCTTCAAGGCGGTGCTCCATGTCCAGCCAAATACGGTAATTCGTCAGCGCTCCGGCTGCGTCCACATCGAACGCCGCGACATTGTGCTCTTCGGAATTCACCACATAGAGGAGCGACTCGTCCGGGGAAAAAGCCAGCCCGTTCGGCTTGGAAACTTCCTCCGTGATCGGCGTTAACGCGCCGTCGGGGTCCAGCCTGAACACCCTGTTCGCCGTCTGAGTCATAAGCGACGGTGCCAGCGCTTCCTCGTAGTCGCCCATGAAAATGGGGTCGGTGAAAAAGATCGCGCCGTCAGACCGCACCACCACGTCGTTGGGGGCGTTCAGGGGCTTGCCGTCGTAGGAGTCGGCCAGAATGGTGATCGTCCCGTCCGGCTCGGTGCGGGTCAGACGCTTGAAGTTACCCTCGCACGAAACGAGCCTACCCGCTGTGTCGAGCGTATTGCCGTTCGCCCCTCCCGAGTTCTCTCTCAGCACACCGTTCCAGAACGGGGGGCAGTAGCGGATGAGCCGTTCATGCGAAATGTCGCTAAAAACCATGAACCCCTGGGGGAAGAACAGCGGCCCTTCTGGGAAGCCATAGGTGGTGCCCGCCTCCCAAAGTGGGTACTCATCAACCAGGTCATCGAAGCCGGGCTCGAACACGATATTTTTAATCTGCAAACTGGTCATCAATCTCCCCTGGGTGCAATTTCAGCGGATGCGGTGCTCGGTGCTGTACTGGGGGTAGCTTCCCAATCGCGAAGCTCCCGTGGAAGCACGAAATTCACGTCTTCCTCTACCCCAGCTATACGCTCGACCTCTTCCGGCTCCAGGGCATCAATGACCGCCAAAACAAGTTCCTCTGGAGTAGATGCCCCAGAAGTAATGCCCACCTTTTCCACCCCGGCCAGCCACTCGGACTTGACCTCTTCCGGGCCGTTGACGAGATACGCCGTCACACCGGCAGCCTCGGCCACGTCGCGCAGCCGATTGCAGTTGGAACTGTTGGGCGCTCCTATCACCAGGACCAGGTCGACCTGCTTACATAGCTCTTTTACAGCCGCCTGGCGGTTGGTGGTGGCGTAGCACAGGTCGTTGCGGACAATGGCGTCGGAGAAGTGTCCGGTTATCTCATCGATCGACGACTGGGTGTCGTCCACCGACAGCGTCGTCTGGGTAAGTACCACTATGGGTTCGGTGGCCTTCCACGTCGGCAGTTCCACGCCTTCGCGGTCATCGACGAGGTGCATGTCGGACTGCCCCATCGTGCCGATGACTTCTTGATGGCCTGTGTGACCGACCAGCACCACCCGTCTGCCCTCGCGCGTGTACTTCTTCGCCTCGTTGTGAACTTTCGTCACCAGCGGGCAGGTGGCGTCTATGACATGCAGGCCGCGCTCGGTCGCCTTGGTAAAGTCGTCGGGCGGCGAACCGTGGGCCGAAAACACCACGGTCGAGCCGGGTGGAATATCCTCCACGTTCTCGACCGTCCTGGCGCCCTTGTCCTCAAGGGATTTCACCACGTACGGGTTGTGCACAATCTCGTGTTTCACGTACACCGGTGCACCGTGCTTTTGCAGCGCAATTTCGACCACGTCGATTGCG
>CAVOCN010000220.1:0-3300 GCA_963694205.1 Dehalococcoidia bacterium
CCAGGCCGACCTGCATGTTCAGCCCGCGAGCCTCGGCTTTGGCTATTTGCTGCTTCAAGAAAGTCCGAGGGCACGCCCACGGGGTCATGTCCAACTTGAGCAGGTCGCCCATTATCATGGCCCGGCTCGGCGCCCACGGGAGCGGCACGAGCGTATCCATGGACGCAAGGTCGGGGAAGATGCGCGCCTCGCCCGCCGGGCCCATGCCCTCTATTTCCGCGAGCAGGTCGAGGTCGGTCGCGGCCTGCTGGCCGACGGTCAGGCCGATGCCAGAGTCGAGCCTTCGCTCTAAATGGTTTACGTGGGTCGCCTTGCCTCGTATCAGGTTGGCGCTGTCACAGTAGGCGAATACGACCAGCTTTACGCCGGACTCCTTCGCTATGCGGACCGCATCTTCTTTCTTCACGCCGACGTCCCTATACGAACCGGGCGGACGCCATCGTACCGACGGCTATGACGGTCAACACCGCCGTGGTTCGGCTGAGCAACTTCAGCCTCTGGCCCAACGCCTGCATTTTCGCCATCACCTCGGGTGGAGGCGGCCCGTCGCCGCCCTGCGCCCCTTTGGACAGCTTGGCCATGGACTTTACGGTCTCCCCGGTGATTGCGCCGGAAGTGAGTGCGAGTATGGAGGCGATTAAGCCGAGCAGGATTGCTACGCCCCATGCAGAGTCGAATACGACGCGGTCGGTGGATTGGAGCCGGAATGCCAGGACGATGCCGAATACGATAGTCGTTATAGCGGCGACGAATATGGAAATGGCGATCCTCTTGCTCAGCCGCGCCATAACCGGGCCCTTCACGCTCGGGCCCATAGCCGTGAGCGTGGGTTCTAGGATGAACGCCAAAAACACCGAGGCACCCACCCAGTACGCCCCGGGGACGATGTGAAGTAGGCGGAGAACTACGAACTCTTGTTCAGACAATATTGTGACCTTTCAATTGCGATTGCGGCGCTAGTTTATCACCGCGTCCCCAGGGACCATATCGGTGCCAGGGGTCCTGTCGCACCAATAGCAAGAGGCTGTAGGTGCCTAGCCCCCGGCGGCAGCCAGTTCGGCGTCGATAACCTGCCGGAAGATGTCGATGGCGCGGGCACCGACCAGCTTTTTGCCGTTGATGAAGAAAGTCGGCGTGCCTGTGACCCCGAAGCGCTGGCCGTCCTGGATGTCCCGCACGACGAGGCCTTGCGTCGCACCGGAATTAACGCACTGAACAAACGGCTCCATTTCCACGCCCA
The DNA here is from genome assembly GCA_963694205.1 of Dehalococcoidia bacterium. Lineage (GTDB taxonomy): Bacteria > Chloroflexota > Dehalococcoidia > Lucifugimonadales > UBA2962 > CAUZIR01. Next base: position 1,241 of record CAVOCN010000220.1, read on the forward strand.
GCCCGGCTGCTATAGCCACCAGAGTGTCGGGTACGAGCGACTCTGTGGTGGCGAACAGAGCGTCGTTGTACTGCCAGAAAAGACCCTGGTTGTGCGCGCACTCGGCCGCCAGTGCCGCCGTAAACGCGAGCGGGTGAATGGACGACAGTGGGAAGTTGATGGTGACGTAACGAATACGATCGCCGTATTCGGAGAGGAGTACCGCCATCACCTGCTGATGGTGGAGACGGCAGAACGGGCACTCGTAGTCGGTCATCTCCACCACCGTCACCAGCGAGTCGGGGTCGCCGAGAGACGGCCGCCCGGTCAGGTCTATGTCGAAGACAAGTGGCTGCTGGGGAACCTGCTCGGACTGGACCGCGTCGGCCTGGGTCCCGTCCAACTGTGGTTCTGGTTCGGCAGCGGCGACCGGGTCGGCCGCCTGGTCGGACGCCGTATCACCCCCGCCGGTGAAAGCCTGGGCGTACCCAATGCCGCCCGCGAAGCCGATGACCAGCGCGACCACCACGTACACGACGGTTCGTGTTATCAGGCCCTCTGGAGCCTCAACGTTCGGATCGGACAGTTCGGGTTCCACCGGCCTCAGTTGGCCGGTTCGCCCGCAGCTTCGCCGTTGCCCGTATCTCGCTCAAGAGAAGTCTCCAGGTCGCGCAGATCGATATCACCGCCCTCTTCCAGGCGGCCCACAGGGACGGCGGGCATGGTGGCGATGTGCAGGCCCGCGCGAACGCCCAGTTCCAGGGAAAAGCGTGCTATAGCCTCGTTGTCCGGGGCCTGGACGACAGACACGAAGTCGTACTCGCCCAGGATGGCATAGCAACTCAGGACCTGGGTTTCACCGACCGCGATGTCGTCCTGGACATGCAGGACATGGTCCGGGTTTTCCAGGGCCATTTCCCGGCCGGCGTGGTTGAGTGTCAGTAGCAAAATGTAGGTAGACAGGACTTGTTCTCCAAGTTTGTTAAGCGCTACCCAAGCTTAACCGACCCAATGGCTCACCTATTGAACTCACTAGTTTGCCCTCTAGTGAACCCAGGGCGTTATCCACTCTTCGGCAATCTCCATGCCGAACCCGGGGGCGTCGGAGGCCGTGACGTAGCCGTCTTTGGGCATCGGCATGCCCGGTATGGGGCGCACCTCGTCCAGCGGGACGCCGGGGTCGGAGCCCATCCAGAACTCGGCCATCGGTGACTCCGGCATTGCCATGGAAAAGTGCTGGCCCCAGGGCGTGCCCGCACCTGTGTGGGGAACGGTAATGAGCCCGGCAGCCTCACCAAGAATGTAAATCTTGATCGCCTCGGACAGGCCGCCGCACCACTTGATGTCGGGCTGTAGCACGTCTACCGCCCTGTGTTCTATGAGCTGACGAAATGTCCAACGGCCGTGGTGATCTTCACCTGTCGCGATGGGCATCCAGGGGATGCGCTTGCGCAGTTCGACGTGGCCTTCCAAATCACTCGGAACCAGAGGTTCCTCGAGCCAGCGCAGCCCGTAGGGTCGCAGTCGCTCGGCCATGCGCACGGCGAATTCGACGTTGAAGGACATGACCGGGTTGTACATGAGTTCCGCGTCCGGTCCGACGGTCTCCCGTGCGCTCGCGATCTTCTCTTCGACCATGTTCAGGCCGTCGATGCCCGAGTCGTAGTGTGCGGGGTTGGAGACTTTGAAGTGTTTAAAGCCCAATTCCATGGACCAGTCCAGGTCGTCAGAAGTCGCGTAACACAGGACCCGCTCCCGGCTCGGGCCGCCCAGCAGCCTGTAGACGGGCTGGTCCAGCAGCTTTCCCTTCAGGTCCCACAGCGCCAGGTCGATGCCCGACTGGGCGACGGAAGCCAGGCCCCCGGCACCGAAGCGCTGGGTGGAGCGCCACATCAGGTCGTTGAGGTACTCAAGCGCCATGCAGTCGCGGCCAACCAGCAGTGGCGCGAAGTGGTGATCGACGACGGCCGCGGTTATCTCGCCAAAACTGGTCTGACCGAGCCCCCAACTCCCGTCTTCGGCAATCACCTGCACCCAGGTGTCCTCGAAGGTGTTGGCCCCAGGCATTTTGCTGTGAGTCG
>CAVOCN010000221.1:0-3296 GCA_963694205.1 Dehalococcoidia bacterium
CCGAACTCATCACCCGGCTGCCGCAGGGCCGCCTTAGCGCCGACACCACCTTCAACGTCGGCCTTATCGAGGGCGGAAGCGTACGCAACACCGTGCCCGAAAACGCCAAAATAGTGGGCGAGTTCCGAAGCCAGGACCTCGAAGCCATCGACAACATCGGCCTGGAAATCAACGAAGCCCTGGACGCCGTCCGGCTTTTGTACCCCGAGGCCGTGCTCGAGCAGCACATGCACACCGAGTTCGAGCACTACGAGTTCGGAGAAGAAGACCGCACTTATAAGCGCGTCGCCCGCGCCCTGCAAACGCTGGGGCTGGAGCCTGAAATGAAGCCGTCCGGCGGCGGAACCGACGGCAACATCTTCCGCCTACGAGGCATCACCTCTGTGGTGGTGGGCATGGCCGACAACGGGATGCACACCGTGCGCGAGCACGTAAAAGTCCCGGAACTGGTAGATGCCGCCCACTTCTGTGAGGTGGTGATGAAGGGTTAACGACGAGTGAAAGTTACCCTCGCTTACGGTGACGACGGGCTCGAAATCGAGTTGCCGGACGACCGCACGACAGTCATTGAGCCGCGATTCCTACCGGGGCTGCCCGACGAAGAGGGCGCGCTGATGACGGCCGTGCGTAACCCCATCGACACGCTCCCGCTGCGCCAGATGGTTGCAGGCCACCAGACCGTCGCCATATCGGTCTGCGACGTTACCCGCCCCGCCCCTACCCGGCTCATGCTGCCCGCTCTCCTGAGGGAACTGGAACATGTTCCCGCGGAACAGGTGACAATTCTTATCGCTACCGGCACTCATCGGGCCAACACCCCCGGCGAACTGGAGGCGATGCTCGGCCCCGGCATTGCAGGGCGCTACCAGGTCGTTAATCACGACGCCTTCGATGATGCCAATCTAAAGCTCGCAGGAAAAACCAGCGACGGCGTGCCCATATTGCTCAACCGCAGATGGGTCGACGCAGACGTGCGCATCACAGCCGGGTTCGTCGAGCCGCACTTTTTCGCAGGCTTCTCCGGCGGTCCGAAAATGGTTGCGCCGGGTCTTGCCGGGTTCGCCACGACAATGCACCTGCACAACGCCGCCCGTATCGGCAGCCCAAATGCTACGTGGGGGATTACCGAAGGCAACCCCGTGCACGACACCGTGCGGGAAATCGCGGCTATAACGGGGGTCGACTTCACGCTGGACGTAACGATCAACCGGGACCGGCAAATCACCAACGCCTACGCTGGAGACCTGCTGAAGGTGCACGCGGCGGCCTGCCAGGCTTCACGCCAAACCGTCATGCAGCCGGTCGACAGGCCTTTTGAGGTAGTCGTCACCACCAACTCCGGCTACCCCCTGGACCAAAACCTCTACCAGGCGGTCAAGGGCATGTCGGCGGCCGCCCAAATTGTCAGCGAGGGCGGCACCATCATCTGCGCCGCCGAATGCCGCGACGGAGTCCCCGAGCACGGCGAGTACGGCCGGATTTTGCTGGAGGGTGAATCGCCCGAAGAGTTGCTGCGCACAATCGAGTCGGCCACGACCACGACGCACGACCAGTGGCAGGTGCAAATCCAGGCCAAGGTGCAAATGCGGGCAGAGGTACTGCTGAAGTCGTCCTACCTCACGCCGGAACAGGTGCGTGCCGCCCACCTCGAGCCCATCGAGAACGTCGCTGAGGCCGTCACAGCCGCGCTGGAGCGCTGCGGGCCCGGTGCCCGGGTCTGCGTACTGCCAGAGGGGCCGCAGACGGTTCCCTACCTCAAGACATAACCCTTCCTCGGGGCATATCTGGGGGTCAGAAACCAAAAAAAGGCCGGGGACGCTTGGGCGTCCCCGGCCTTTTTAGTTTCTGGAGTTCGAAAAGAACCCTAAGCGACGGAGGCCTTGGCCCCTGCGGCTTCGAGGCTTTCCTTGGCGGCGTTGGCATCGTCTTTGCCAATGCCTTCCTTCACCTGAGTAGGTGCGCTCTCGACCAGCTCCTTGGCCTCTTTCAGGCCCAGTGTGGTCAGCCCGCGAACGGCCTTAATCACGTTGATCTTGTTCGGGCCGATCTCGTCGAGCGTGACGCTGAACTCCGTCTGCTCCTCAACGGCCGCTGCACCAGCCGCACCGTCAGCGGGGGCTGCAGCTACGGCGACGGGCGCCGCGGCGCTAACGCCGAAGGTCTCTTCCAGCTCTTTCACCAGCTCGGACAGCTCCAGGACGGACATTTCCTTGATCGCATCCAGTATTTCTGCTTTCGTCATTTCCCTATTTACCTCCACCAGGTGGTCAAGCTTTCGTAGCTTGAATTATTTGCTTGCGGTTAATTTTCTTCCGAGGCCTATTTCGAGTCCTCGTCTTTGTCTTTGTCTTTTTCAGCAGATTCCTCGGCTTCGGGCTCTGCAACTGCCTCGGAAGCCGCCTCGGGGGCAGCCGCTTCGGAAGCGGCTTCCGGCTCAGCGCTGGCTTCTGCGGCCTCTGGTGCAGCCTCGGCGACTGGCTCTGCTGCGGCTTCAGGCTCTGGCGCAGCCTCGGCTTCGGGAGCGGGGCTGGCGTCGACGTGGGCCTGCAGTACTCTCGCGAGCCCTGAAATGGGCGCACTCAGCAGGTAGACCAACCCGGAAATGCCACCCTGCAACTGGCCGGCCAGTTTTGCGATAAGCACATCCTTGGAAGGGAGCTTCCCGAGCGCCTCGACCTCGGCCGGGTTGAGAATGCGGTTGCCCATTACGGCACCGCGTACTTTTAGCGTACTGCGCGTCTCCAAGATGAACTCGGTCAGCGCCTTCGCGGGCTCCGTGACCTCACCGTAGCCGAAAGCAACCCCGGTGGGGCCCTTCACGACTTCCTTTAGCTCCGGTTTGCCCGCGGAATCCGCAGCCCTGTAAGTAAGGGTGTTTTTCACGACACGGAAATCGACGCCCTGTCCACGGAGAGCACGCCGCAGCGATGTCATGTCGGTCACCGACAAACCGGTGTAGTCGGTGGCTATGGCGATCGTGCTATCTGATATGCGCTTTTGCAGCGCCGATATGTCCTGTTCTTTTTTAGCTGTAGGCATAGGCTTTCTCTAGGTCTTTTCTTATTGCAAAAAATAGCCCCGAGACACATGCTCGGGGCTTCGTTCGTGGTTGCGAACAGCGTCCCTAGGGCGCGTGTGCCTCGGCAGGTGTTTTTAATCCGTACCTCTGTCACACGTCGCGTGTTACCCATCGCGCGTGTACTGCGCAATGCGGTTGGTTCGGAACCGGCTGTCTCAGGCCTCTATATTGTGTTTCCTAGTCTAGCCTAAGGTCACCCAGTGCGGCAATATCCACA
>CAVOCN010000222.1:0-3287 GCA_963694205.1 Dehalococcoidia bacterium
CCCGTCCATCGCCTCGTCCGGCATGAACCGGCTCAGGCTGAGCCCGAACTTGAGCGGGTCAATATGGGAAATGCCTATTAAATACCCAGTCAGCATGGCTACTGAAGACCCTCGCCCCCGGCCCGGCGCGCGTTCTTCCAGCGGAATCTCCGGCTCCGAAAGCCCCAACTCAATCATCACATCCCGCGCCATGCGGACAAGGTCGTAATAGATAAGGAAAAACCCAGCCAGCCCGTGCCGGCCTATCAGCCCCAGCTCTTCAGACATTCGCTCCGCGACTGTCTGCTTACTGGCCCCCCGGCTGTCGTAGCGAAAGTCGAGCGACCCGTAGCGTCGCAGCGCGGCTTCGCGGCATATGTGGGCGAGCCACGACAGCGCCGTATGCCCCTTGGGCACCGGGTGATCCGGGAACGTGTAGCCCAGGTCGGCCCGCAAGTCGAAGGTGCAGCGCTCGGCAATGCGCACCGTGTTGCTAATAGCCTCCGGGTGCCAGCGGAACAGCCGCGCCATCTCTTGGGGCGACTTCATGTAGAACTGCGAATTGGGCCGCCGCTCCCTGTGCGTCTGGTCCAGCGTCGAGTTGCTCTTTATCGCCACCAGCGCGTCGTTCAGCCGGTGCCGATCCCGCGCGTGATAGTGCACGTTGTTGGTGGCCACGGCGCCTATATTCGCTTGCGTGGCAAGCATGGCCAGGCGCCGATTGCGGGCCGTGTCGCCGTGCACGAGATTTTGCTGCATCTCCACGAACACGTTGGCCGCCCCGAAGCTGGCCACGTAGCCGCTTAGTAGCGCCTGCGCGTCATCGAGCTTGCCGTCGTCGACTAGCGTCGCCAGCGGCGATTTACGACATCCGGTGAGCAGAATCAGCCCGTCTGTAGGTTGCTGCGACAGGGGATGCTCGGCGAACAGCGCCGGGTCCAACTCCGGCGCTTTACGCCTGTCATCCCGCCATTCCGGCGTGCCATCGCAACCATGAGCGAGCGAAATCAGGTTGCTCAGGTTGGCGTAGCCCGCCCGGGTCTCGGCCAGCAGCGTCACATGGCCGCCGCCCGTCAGCGTCACCTCTGCGCCGGTAATTCCCTGAAGGCCCGCCTTACTCGCCGTCTTGGCGAACTCCAGCGCCCCGCACAGGTTGTCGTGGTCGGTAATCGCCAGCGCCCGGTAGCCCAGTTCCACCGCCCGTTCCACAAGCTCATGCGTCCACGACGCCCCCTCCTGGAACGAGTAATTCGTATGGCAATGAAGCTCCGCATAGGAGTGATGCTCTCCGTGCGCCCGGCGTACTCTAGGGCTCTTCGCGCGAGCGCTCATCGGCGTTCTCCGTGCGGCCTGGCCGCACTCTAGGGCTCTTCGCGCAAGCGCTCATCGCAGGGCTGGCGTGTAGGTAATCCCTATTAACAGGCCCTCTGGCGACAGCAACCGCGCCGTCGTCTGCCCCCAGGGCTCGGTCCTGGGCTCCTGCAAAAGAGTCAGCCCCTTCGCCTTTAGCTCCGTCACCGCGGCCTCCACGTCGTCCACCTCCAGCTCGATTGTCGCCTGCGGCCGGGGCACGTCGGCGGGCCATTCGTCGACCCCGAACGTGCTTCGGGCGGCATCGGCCAGCGTCCACAGCCCGAAGTGTTTGACCCCGTCGACTTCGGCCACGGCGTAGTCCGTACCAGGCTCGGCCTTGATCGACAACGACAGCCCGTCGCCATAGAACCGCCTCGCCGTTTCGGCGTCCGGGACAATCGGGGACACCCCCGCCACAAATCGAACATCCATTAATAACTCGCTCTCCGCGTGGCCGGGCCACGCTCTAGGGCTCTTCGCGCAAGCGCTCATCGGCTTGCTCCGTGCGGCCTGGCCGCACTCTAGGGCTCTTCGGCTCATGGCCTCATCGCTTCGCAATTGGCCTTGCCTGCTCTAAGGCGCATCGCCATTAACCTTGAGTGCTCAATGCGTGCCGGAGGTGCGCTGCACGCCTCGCAGGTGTCGATGAGCCGACTCGAACGTACCCGACCACACAAGCCATCGGGGGTTCGTAGGGGGTGGGAACCCCCTGCGTGGGGTTTGGGGGCCAGCCCCCAAAAAGAGCCCAATGGAGCGCGAACCCGAAGTATAGCACGCATGTTCTGTTAAGAGGCGTGGACCCGGACCGCACCCAAACAGCGCCCCTCACATCCAAAAGAGCGAGGGAGAACACCCATGCTCAACCTGCTGAAAAGAACCAAACACAGAGGCCCGAAAGGCAAAATGCGCGCCGTGCTCAACGGCGTCACCATCGCCGAAAGCGACGAAACCATCGACGTGTCGGGCGTCACCTACTTCCCGCCTAGAGCGCCAGTTTAAGCCAGAGCTGGCGGCCGCCCTTCATTTCGACCTCGGGCCCGCCGCCGGACCTGAACCCGTACCGTTCATAGAGGGCAAGCGCTCTCGTGTTGCGCTCGCTCGTTTCCAGCGTGACCACCGAGCAGTCCCGCGTCCGCGCCCGGTCGATGGCCGTCTCCAACAGCCGCGCGCCCAGCCCGAGCCGTCGACTGTCTTGGGCAACGAACAGGTCCTCTATGTAGGCCTCCTCGCTGGGCGTCCAGATGTTGCGACGGTAGCGCATCTGCACGAAGCCCGCACAATGCCGGGCAGGCCCGAAAGCCACCAGCAAGTCAGTGCCCGCATCATCGAAGAGAGACGGAATGCGCACGGCGAACTCGGCCTCCGTCGGCCCGTCGTAGCCCAACTGCCGCCGGAACGCGTCCGCCATCGCGGCCATGCAGGGGACGTCGGCAGGCCCGCCCACCCGAATCTCGAACTGAGTGTCCATCGGCCTAAAGCCTCCTCTCGAAGCACAGCTGGCGGTCGCCGCCGATCTCGGAGTCGGGGCCGCCGGTGTTGGCGAACCCCAAACGCTCATAGAGACCAATCGCGCGCTTGTTGCGCTCGTTCGTGTCCAGCGTAATGAGGCTACACCCACGTTCTCTCGCCCTGGCCATCGCCGCATCCACCAGCGCCTTGCCCAGCCCCAGTCCCCGGCTTTGCTCGGCCACGAACACCGTCTCTATGTAGGCGTCGCCCCCGTCCGTCCAGATCGTCAGGCGATAGCGCTGCTGTAGGTATCCCGCACAGCGCCCTTCCGGGTCGAAGGCCACGAAGAAGTCCGTGTCCGGGTCGTCGATCAGCGGCGAAGTGCGCTCGGCGAGCACGGCCTCGGTCGGGTGCTCGCGTCCATCAATGCGGCGAAAGCCGTCCGCCATTGCGGCGATGCAAGGGACGTCGGCTGACCCGGCCAGCCTGATCTCGAAATTGCTATA
>CAVOCN010000223.1:0-3286 GCA_963694205.1 Dehalococcoidia bacterium
GGTGTAGTCGCCTGCAGCCGCGGTCTCTATGAAGAGCACCGCGATGGCCTCTCGCTCGGCCGCGCTGAGGGTGTGCACGGGGATGGGCGTGGCAGTGGGGGTCGGGGTCACTGTCGGCAGTGGCTCCGGCGTGGCCGAGGGCTCGGCCCCGGTACCGGGTGACGGCCGGACGACGGGCGTCGCGTCTCCGGCTGGCACCGAAGGAGCCGTCGGCCCGGGACCAACAGTGGCGTCTTGTAGCGGCAATGTGACGGATGTCACGGCCAGGGTCGGGGTTCCAGCCTCGCTGACGATCTCGCTGCCAGAGTTTTCGGGGTCACCGCCGCCACAGGCTGCCGCCAAGATGAACGCAGCCAGCCCAACCACGATAAAGGCAGCCCCGATGGAATTTCGCCGTTTAAGCACCAATTAGTCCAGCAAGTGCCCTTTTTGGGCGCGCCAGCCGTTGTCGGAAGGGAACAGCGTTCCCATGCGGACGAGCTGGGGGGTGCCGTCGAACCAGTCCTGCACCGTGTCCCGCCACGTCAGGTAGTGGGGGTAGGTTTGGTGCGCTTCGAAGGCGGTTTCGTCGGCATACACCTCGTACAAATAGAAGCGGTCGGGGTTCGTTTCGTCGCGGGCGATGTCGAACCGGAAGCACCCTGGCTCGTCTCCCACCGACCCCCGTGCGTCGCCGTAGCTGGCCTCGATGAATCGGTCTGTGAACTCAGCTTTAACGTCGATTGTTACGAATATTGCAAACATGCTCACCTCGCTTAGTGGCCTTAAAATGGCCCCGAAACGGCCCTAAAATAGCGCTAAATGGCGCTGTCTATAGCCGGGTCGCCGAGCGGCATTATACGGGCCGCTGATATACCATTTCCGGCGATGGACATTGAACGCTTGATTCGCGATATTCCCGACTTCCCTGAGCCGGGGATCGTTTTTAAGGACATCACGCCCGTTCTGGCGAACCCGGAAGCGTTCGCCGCGGTCATAGACCACTTTGTGGAGCGGTACACGCGCGAGCCGGTGGACGCGATTGTCGGCATTGACGCGCGCGGGTTCCTGCTGGCAGCGCCGGTGGCCTACCGCCTCTCGGTTCCCCTCGTACCGGTGCGCAAGCAGGGCAAACTGCCGTTCCACACCCACTCGGTTGCGTATGACCTGGAGTACGGCAGCAACGTGGTTGAGATGCACACCGACGCCCTGGCAAAGGGGCACAGGGTGGCGATTCTTGACGATCTGCTGGCCACCGGAGGGACCATGGCCGCTGCTGCCGAGTTGGTGGAGACGGGCGGCGGTGAGGTGGCCGAATTGGGCGTTGTAGTGGAATTGGAGGCCCTTGGGGGGCGTGGTCGCCTGACAGGCCGCTCCGTCCACACACTGCTGTCGATCCCGTAAGGTGGCAGCCGAGGAGGCTCGCCGGTTGACACCGGGTAAGGCCCGCTGTCACCATTTAGCACCTCTCGGACAGGCCCTATACGGCCAGGTAGCCTCGGCCACGAAGAACCGGTTGTAATAATGAGGAGCGATCCATGGCTGTAATTACGATGGGTGGACTCACAGGCTGCGGGGGCAGGCAGTTGGGCCAGATGGTCGCGGACCGTCTTGAAGCCGACTATGTTGACCGGCTGATTCTCACCGGGGCCGCTAAAGAGGTTGGAGCGACGGTCGAGGCCCTGCTCGAACGGGAAGAACGCCCTCCGACCAGGGGCGAGCGAATTTCCAGGCTCATCCAGCGCATACTTGAGCGCTCCGCGGTAAGCGGTGCAGGCGGCGACCCTTACTTCGGGCCGGGTGCCGTGGCGTTTCTGACGCAAGAGTACGAAGACCTGCCTCAGCCCACCATTACCAAGGGTCACGAGGTTGAAGACGAGGCGTACCTGGAGGGCTTACGGAACGTCCTGAACGACGTGGCTTCTTCCGACAATGTGGTGATTGTCGGCCGCAGTGGTTCGGCCATTCTCAAAGCCGACCCTCGTGTACTGCGCATTGGCGTGTACGCCGAGTATGAGGACCGCCTGGCCCGCATCATGGAGCGGGACGGCATCGGCACCAGCGAAGCAGCCGACGTCATCACAGACAGGGACCTGGCCAGGGAGTATCACTTCAAGCGATTCTTCGGAATGGACAACCCGGAGGACGTGCGCCAGTTCCACATCTGCATCAACACCAGCGTCATCGGGCTGGAGTACGCCGCCGGGCTGGTGGTCAGGGCAGCCGAAGGGCTGACCTCTGGTCAACTTGAACCCGGGGTTGCGAGCCCCACTGCCGCTAACGGGGTATAGCTTCGTTTGCTCAACATACCCCAATCGCTAGTCGATGACATGATTGCCCACGCCAAGGCTGAAGACCCCAATGAGTGTTGCGGGCTGATTGCCGGTAACGAGCCAGATGGCGCCGGGGGCGCTAGCGCCGAGCGTGGCTACCGTATTACCAACACCGCCAAGAGCCCGTTTCGCTACCTGATGGACCCGCAGGAGTTCCTCGACGCCGACAAGGACGCTGAGAGCCACGGGTTGTCACTGGTCGCGTTTTACCACTCTCATACCCACAGTGCCCCGTACCCGTCGCAAACCGACGTGCGCATGGCAGTAGAGAGCGGTTGGCTGGACCCGTACTACATTCTGGTTTCCCTGGAAAACAAGGAAAACCCAGAAGTGCGCCTCTACACCATTACCGGTGAAGGCGAGATTCTCGAAGCTGAACTTCGCATAGCCTGAGATCGCCCCTGGGCGACAGCCGGCGCTACTTCGGTACCCGGAACCTGAGTACGTAATCTGGGAAGCTAACGAACCCCGAGGCTGTGCCTCCCCCGACTATGAGCACTGAACCGTCGGGCAGTAGCGTGGCCGCCAACAAGCTACGACCGTCGGGGAGCGACCCGGCGATCTTCCACGTATCGGTAGCGGGTTGGTAGACCTCCACAGCGTCTATGGACAGGCCCACCAGGTCCTCGCCGCCGACCACCACCACCCTGCCGTCGGGGAGCGTGACTGCCGCGTGGCCCAGCCTGGGGCGTAGGTCGCCGTATATTACAGTCCACTCGTCGGCTACCGGGTCGTATATTTCCGCACTGGTTTCTGGGCCAAGCACGTTGGTGGCTCCCAGGTCCGACCCTCCGACGACCATGACCCGGCCGTCGCGCAACAGTGACGCGGTATGCCCAGACCTGGGCCGAACCAGGTTGGCCACGGTCGTCCAGGTGCCGTCGGACGGGTCGTAGATTTCGGTCGACGCCAGCGCGGTTTCCCGGGTCTGCCCGCCTGCCACCAGCACCCTTCCGTCGACCATTTGCGTGACC
>CAVOCN010000224.1:0-3243 GCA_963694205.1 Dehalococcoidia bacterium
AACCGTCTGGGATGTGATCCTGCCATGTGCTGGATTCTTGGCTGCAAGGCAATCGAAGGACCGGCCGCTTCCACCAGTCAGATGGGACGCTTTGAGACGGAGCTATTGGCCAGCGATGAGAACCTTGCCGCATTGGCCGACCTTTCCGGCAAAAGCTGCGGGATAGATCAGTCTGCCGCGCTGAACAATCCGCTCGACCGCCCTCGCAGCGCACGACTTCGGCCTTGTCTGGGTACCAAATGACACTCGGAGAAGTGCTACGTCCCGCCGTAAGGCCGACGGGATTGACCCGACCGCAAGGTCAGGCGAATTTGTCGTCCTTAGGCATGCCGCATGGGGAATATCAGGTGAACCAGGTGGTAGGCCAACCGCCAGCAGAAAACAGGACCTCTCATGACCCATTCGCCGCACATCGCCGTCATCGGCGCTGGAATCCTCGGCATGTTCACCGCCGTCAACCTGATCGAGCGCGGGGCGCAAGTCACGGTGATCGACGCGTCGTCGATCGCTTCGGGCTCGAGCGGACGATCGATCGGCAATGTCGGCACCCAGTTCACCGATCCCTTCAATCTCATGCTGCGCCGGCATTCCCTGCGCCAGTACCGCGCTCTCGAGGCGAGGGGCCTGGACTTCAACCGCATCGGTTACCTCCGGCTGGCCCGCACCGACGCCCAGATGGCACGCATCGAGGAAACCGCGACATTGCGTGTCCAGGCCGGGTTCCGTTCGCAGGTGATCTCGGCCGAGGCGCTGACGCAACTGGTGCCCCACATGGACCCCCAGGGTTTTGCCGGCGGCATGTTCGGTCCCGACGACGGTTTCATCGACCCCCCCCACGCCTGCACCATGCTTGCCGAGGACCTGCGCGCGGCCGGTGGCGTGCTGCGCCAGTATTGCCGGGTCCTGGGCCTCGTGCGTCGTCCCGTCGGCGGGTACCGGCTGGAAACGGACAAGGAAGCGGTCGACTGCGATGCCGTCGTCAACGCCGGCGGCGCCTGGGCACCGTCTATCGCCGCCCTACTCGGCCAGACCCTGCACGTGCGCCCCGAGCGGCACGAGGCGATGGCAATCCTGCTTGACGAGCCGCTGCCCTACACCATGCCCATGGTCATGGATCTGCTGAACGGGGAAGGCAGCGGCCTCAACTACCGCCATTCCACGCAGGGCGAACTGATCGCGGAGATTCACAAGGTCGATGCCACCGTCCCGGAGGATCCCGACCACTACAACGAATTGTGCGACGAGTCCTCGAAGATCCACCTGGCCGAGATGCTGTTGGAGCGTTTGCCGAACCTGCCCGGCGCGCGGCTTGGCCGCGGCTGGGCGGGTCTCTACCCGGAGACCGCCGACCACCGGCCTCTGGTCGGGCCCATCGACCCTGCCGAACCGGGCCTCGTTACGGCAGCCGGGGCCGGGGGCTACGGCATCCAGCTCGCACCCGTGATAGGTCAAGTGGCGGCCGATTGGGCCGTGCACGGGAGCCCGGTCTCGGCCCCGGGCACGGAGGCGCTGGCGCCGACGCCCGAGCGCAATGTGGCGAAGCTGCCCGACACGAGGTGATTCCACGGTGCTGCGCGCTTCGTCGATGGCGCGGGACGTGTCCCGTATGTGATCGAAAGCTGCGGACACGCCGATAAAAGGATCTTATTAATTTGCCTACGTAATTGACCACGCATCGTCAGGCGCAGCCTCAACCACATTTACCCAGACGAAGGTGGTCTGCACTATTCCGCCCAGCTGTCGCTATTAAGGCTGCTCCCGCTTTTTGTCAGGTCTCAATTAGGGGGCGGTTTCGATAATTTGTGGTCTCAATGTACCGAGCCGCAAATATAGGTCCTCTAATACGGAGCTACTTCCGCAAAAGTCAGGTTGTGGTTCTTGCGGTATTTGACCTGGTAAGCGACCTGGTTCCCGCCGCGCTCCTCATAAATACCGTCGATACCAGTGCCATCATTGGGCAGGTTAAACCGTTCACGCATCTCGACAGGAATGCCACCAACGACCCAATGCTCAGTGTGTTGCGTGATAGCCTGTGTTGCCAGATACCCTTCGATGAAGATCTCGAAGACGTCTCCGCGGTCTTTCTCCTCGAAGATATCGTTCACACGGGGTTCAAACTCCGTAAACAAAGTGAGGCCGTCGAAGACACCCTGACCAACCCAGTGAGCAGCTTTGTAGTGATGCGCGTTCATAGGTCTCGATAACCGGAGCGTCGAGTCATGGCGGTCAGGGTTCTCATAGAGGAAGTATATGTCGATGGGGTTAGTAGCGGGAGGCTTCGAGGCAAGCCAAGCCCAAGCCCCGACCGGAGGAACCGCCTTAGGCGATCACAGGGAACCGCTCCTGGTGCTTCCATGACCGGCCACTGAAACTACCCGCCCGGGCCCCTGGGCCATGGTGCGTGGCGCGTGTTGCACTGGGCCCGGCATTGTATGCGCGAGACCGTGGCTTTCAGCCACGGCTTAAAGCGACGGGGCCGCTTTTGGGTGGCCCCTATTTTGTGGGCGCGGCGTCGGCTTGACCCGCATCGATGGCCCGCCGGACCTCCGCCACCGGCCCCTTCAGGTAGGCATAGGAGATCTCGGTGTAGTCGCCGTAAAGGGCGCGCAGATAGCCTTGCGCGTTATGTGGACAACGGACCTCGGCGCCGTAGAGGGTGATCATCGAGGTCGGCACCACCATGTCGTAGGGAACGCCGTACCCGCCGCTACCGAGCCTGGGCATGCGGGCTTTGGACCTCGGCCTTACCAGCATGTTGTGGCCGTCGTCGCATCCCTTCCTCATGCCCTGCAGGTCGACCCGGAACTCGGCGCGAAGCCGGTTCCGTTCGTAACGCAACGGCCAGGGCCGTGGCGGGTCGTAATAGATCGCGATAAAATCCCAGTCCGGCATGGCCTCCAGTTGGAAGCCGTCTCGACGAGCCCGCGCGCTCAGCTCGGCGACCACTCTCCGCCAATCGGCTTCCCCGTCTATCAGGAACGCCATATCGACGTCGTCTTCCCACAGCAGAAGGCCCCCGCCTTCCCGCACCCCACCCAAGAGGGTTCCGCCGTCGATCCAGTAAACTACACCCATCTCCTCGAGTTGGGCGGCGACGTAGAGACACACCTCGCGCAGGTGGTCGCGGCAGCAGCCCGGCGTGTTCAGGCCGAGGCTATTGACGTAGTAATTGACCGCACAGGGCGTCGTATCCTTCCTGCAACCGAGCCACTTGACCTGGCCGCCTCCGCTCACCAGCTCGTC
>CAVOCN010000225.1:0-3230 GCA_963694205.1 Dehalococcoidia bacterium
CGCTCGGCGAGTACCCCAATGGCGACGCCGACCAGCAGGACGATCAGCACCCCGACCGCCAACGCGGCGACAATCGGGCTCCGCACCGTCGCCCAGGTCAGTTCGCGAGGAGGCGGCGCAGAGCGCCCCGCCCGGAAGTACCCCTCGGGCCGCGGAGGAGGAGGCGGGGCATCGGTGCGGTCTTTGTTTGGGCCTTTATCTGGGTTAGGGAATTTCAATGGATATGAGTTGAACTTCTTACGACCGGGCTTGTCCTACATAGTATCCGGCTTGCTTTGGGTATCGGGCCGGTCCCTGAGTTTACGGAGGTCGCCCGCTCAGGGATTCCCGGCGCTCGCTGTGGTTGGCACCGGTCGCTTCGGATAAGGTGGCGCGAGCCTGGGCCAGAGCGGGCCAGGCCGGGTAGTTCCCGAATTCCCCAGTACCGGAGGCGCACTGAAAAATGGTTTTGGCGATCGTTGTGCTGTCGGTAGTCATCGCGGTGCTGACCGTGGTCGTACTTATAGTTCTCCGGGTGGCGAGTGCCCTGCGCCGAGAATTGAGCTCGACGCAATCGTCCAGGCAGAGCCAGAGCACCCGCTACGGGCAGATAACCGAGCAGTTCATGCCCTGGGCCTCCAACTACCCGTACGACCCGTCGGGGTTTCGTTTTTTGGGCTCTCCCATAGACGGCGTGCAGTTCGAGGACGACCAGGTCATTCTTATGGAGTTCAAGACGGCCAGCAGCAAACTGTCAGCGACTCAGAGACGCATTAGAGACCTGGTACGCAGAGGCAACGTGAGCTTCGAGGAGTTTCGGCTCTCTTAGCGCTGCCTTACCCAGGGCTCTCTTAGTCCTGTCTTAGCTGGGCGCCGAAGGCAGGTCGCGGCCTCGCCAGGTCCCGCCTCGCCCGCTCCAGTGTCGAAACGCTGAGGCCAGGGTGAACGCCGTGTACAGCGCTCCAGCCACCGGCAGCGCGGGCGCGAGCAATGCCGTTACGCGATAGAAGCGAAGCATAGGCGTGAAGGTCGCCGTCATCAGTCCCCAGGCCGCCCCACCCCCGATTGCCAGTACGGCGGCGACCTCGGGCGCTTTGCCCAGAGCCGCCAGCGTGATCGCCCCGGCCAGTGCGATTGGCGGCACTACGTAGATGAGCGCCAACCCGGCAACTGTGCCGACCAGCGCGAGGGGGGAGTGGCCAAGCTGGGTGTATGCAGTACGGGCGACCATGTCCCACACCGGCGCTATGCTCCCGTAACCCCGAATGCTGTGCACGTCTTGGGTTAGTCCGAGCCACGTCCGGCCGCCGGACCGCTTGATCGCCGCCGCAAGCGAGCAGTCGTCGATGACCGCACCGGAGATCGACGACAGGCCACCGGCGCGCTCAAGGGCGGTTCGTTTGAGCAGCACGCAGCCGCCCGCCGCCGCCGCGGTCTGATGGGTCTCGCTATTCGACCACCGGAACGGATACAACTTGGCGAAAAAGTACACGAACGCCGGTAGCAATAGCCGGTCGGTAAGCGAGACCAGGCGTAGCCGGGCCATAAGCGAAACAAGGTCGGCCGATGTCTCCAGGGCGTGCGACACCAATCGAGTCAAACTATCGGTCGGGTGGGCAATGTCCGCATCAGAGAGCAGGTAAAAGTCCGGCGAGATTGGCCGTGCCGCCTCGACCCCGCTCTGCAATGCCCACAACTTGCCGGTCCAGCCGGTCGGCAGGGCGCGGCCTTCGACCACGGTGAGCCGGTGCCCGTCTGGGCCCTGGCCGATTCGGCGGGCAATCTCGCCGGTGTCGTCGTCGCTGCCGTCGTCGATTAGATAGACGGCGATTGGGCCGGGGTAATCTTGCGTCAGCAACGTGGGGAGCGTCGCGGGCAACGTGTCTGCCTCGTTGCGCGCAGGGATCAGTACGGCCACAGACGGCCAGTCGGGCGTGTCGCCCAGTTCGTCGTTAAGGGCCGGGAGCCGGATGTCGGTCAGCCAGAACATTCCACGCAGGAACGCCAGCCACAACCAGGCTGCGAGGGAGGCGAGGGAAACGGCCGCGAAGGCCCAGGCCACAGTGGTCATTGCCTCTCCGTGTTCGCGTTGGCGTGCCGGGAGTTTGAAGCCGTCCCCAAATTAAAGCCGATACAGGCTTAAGAAGGGAAGTGACCCGCCTCGGACTTGAACCGAGAACCTACTGATTAAGAGTCAGTTGCTCTGCCAATTGAGCTAGCGGGCCCCTGGGTGTTTGCTACTGCCTTCTAAAAGAGCCCGCGCGCGAGTGCGCGGGTTTGATGAAGGAGACGAACCCGTGGAATTTTATCGTCGAGCGTACGGGCCGGTCAAGACGATAAATATGCCACGCACCCCTGTTTTACGGTTGCGCCGGGGTCTGAGCGAAGCATAAAATTGGTCCTGTCGCGCGAGTAATGATGGTAGGATTGTGAAGTTTTGCACGTACTAACGTTGGCCAGCCCCCCACTTCCCGCAACGGACACTATCTAAAGTGCAGCGCCCTCTTTCCCAGGTCGCGTCGGCGGCGAGCGCCGGTCCGCTTATCTTCCGAATACTGATTGTGGCCGCCATTTTGGCCGCGTTCGCCCAGATTACGCTCGGTGCCTTTGTCCGGGTGCTGGACGCCGGTGACGCCTGTGGGGTCGACTGGCCGTTGTGTGATGGGCACTGGATACCCCCGTTTACCAAAGAGGTAATTCTGGAGTACACCCATCGGCTCACGGCAACACTTCTGGGCGTTTTCGTCCTGATTGCGACCGTTCTCGCCTGGCGACAGTATCGCCACGACAAGGTGGTGTTTCGCTCGACGCTGATAGCGCTGGTGCTCGTCATTTTGGCAGGGCTGTTCGGCGCGGCCACCGTTAAGTCGGAACTCGGCTGGGGCTTCAGGCTCATTCACCTGGCAATTGCAGAACTGGTGATAGCGGCCCTCGCAATCGCGCTGGTCGGTGTCTGGCCAGTAAAAAACGCTCCCTTTAACAGCCCGTCGGCTTCGACCATGACCGCCGGTGCCATAGCCGTGGGGCTGATGGCGGTGTCCACGTTCGTGGTGCTCGTTTCCGGTTCCATCGTTATCGGACTGGACGCCAGTACGGCCTGTGGGTCGTGGCCGTCGTGTAGTGGCAACACTTTCATTCCGTCGGGTGACGCCAAGTTCGCCATCCACATGTCTCACCGCATAATCGCCGGTATTGCCGGGCTGCTTATCGTGGGTACCGCCGTTTGGACCTGGCGTATGCGCGAGTGGTGG
>CAVOCN010000226.1:0-3202 GCA_963694205.1 Dehalococcoidia bacterium
CGAACTCCACGGCGAGAAGATCGACGTCGTCGAGTGGGATCCCGACCCGACCGTATTCATCGCCCACGCCCTGAGCCCGTCTCAGGTCCTGAGAGTGGACCTGGACGCCGAGGCGCTAACGGCCGTTGCTGTCGTTCCCGACCGCCAGCTCTCGCTGGCCATCGGTAAAGAGGGCCAGAACGCCCGGCTTGCCGCCAAGCTGACCGGTTGGAAGGTCGACATCCAGAGCGACGTCGAAGCAGGCGAGGCTCCTCCCAAACCAGCGCCCAAGGTAGTTGTCCCTGCAGTAGCAGAAGTCGCCGAGCCGGTAGTCGCTGAGGTGGCAGAGGCCGCGCCTGTGGCTGATGGCGCTGCCGCCGATGTCCAGCCGGAAACGCCGGAACCTGAGGTAGTCGAAGTAGCCGCCGAAGTGGCAGAGCCGTCGGTCGAAAAAGACAAGGCGCCAGTTAAAATCGCAATTGGAGACCTGATCGAGGCCGCGCCGGCCAAGCCTGTGTCTCCTTCACCCGCTCCTTCACCCGCTCCTAAGGCCGCACCGGCCGCACCCCAAAAGGCGAAGGCCGCGCCATCTCCGGAACCTGTCAGTGTCACGGCCCCGTCCCTTTCCGAATTGCCGGAAGAAGTTTGGACCGTACGGCGACCGGCGGCGCCCTCAGAGCCTGGGCAAATCCGATTTGCCGAGGACATCGAAGAACTGCGGCCCGACGGGCCAGGGCGGCGACGTCGTTCCGGTGGGCGCAGGCGGGTATACAGGCCACGCAGACGCTAAGCGGTCGCCCGCTTCCCGTTTGCGGCAGTCGGCGCTGGCGTATTGGCGCGGCCAGTTGAAGTCGATGCATCGGCCCGAGCGGACCTGTATCGCCTGCGGTACCAGGGCCGTAAAATCTGCGCTGATAAGGATCGCTGGCGATCCCCAATCGGCCGCAAAACTTGGAGCCGCCGCTAATCGGAGTGGCGTGCGAATAGACCACAAGGGGAGGCTGCCGGGTCGCGGCGCCTACCTGTGCCAGGGCCCCGAGTGCGACCGGATGTTGCTGCGGCCGGGTAGGTTATCCTACGCGCTGCGGGCTCCAGTGTCCGAGTCGGAAATGGACCGCCTGATTTCCGAATTGAAAGAGAGGGTCGAGCCGCAAGGCCCGACAGAAACCAGCTAGATGACCACTACCGGACAAGAACAACCCATCAACGACCCGGTCAACGACGCGGGCACTGACCCGGCCGGTGACGGCGCTGTCAGCAAGGCGGCTGCGCCGGTTCTCGACATACCTGACGCCATTACAGTCGGCGACCTTTCCGCCTTAATGCGCGTGACGCCCGTCGACGTGATCAAGCAGCTCATGCGGCGCGGCTTCATGTACGCCATCAACGAAGTCATCGACTTCGACCTCGCTGCAGACCTCGCCGAGGACTTCGGGTACGACATCCTCGAACCGGAAGACTCTGGCTCAGACGCCACCTCCATAGTCCCGTCTCAAGATGGAGAGAACCCGGACGACCTCAAGCCGAGGCCCCCAGTTGTAACAATTCTCGGGCACGTCGATCACGGCAAGACCACCCTGCTCGACGCCATCCGCAACACCAAGGTGGTCGACAAAGAAGCGGGCGGCATTACCCAGCACATCGGTGCCTACCAGATCGAACAAGAAAACGGGAAGATCACCTTCCTCGACACGCCCGGTCACGAGGCGTTCACGGCTATGAGGGCCCGTGGAGCTAAGGTCACCGACATCGCAGTACTAGTGGTAGCCGCCGACGACGGACTGATGCCTCAGACCGAAGAGGCTATCGACCATATCAAGGCCGCCGGCGTGCCAATGATCGTGGCAATAAACAAAGTAGACAAAGCCGACGCCGACCCCGAAAAAGTCAAGCGGCAGTTGGCCGAACACGACCTGTTGGTAGAGGACTGGGGCGGTGACATCATCTCCGTCTCTGTTTCGGCACTAAAGGGCGAGGGTGTTTCGGACGTGCTGGAGCACATCGGCCTGGTAGCTGAGATCTCCGAACTTAAGGCCAACCCTGAGCGCAATGCTCGCGGGGTAGTCGTCGAGGCCCGGGTGGACCGCAGCAAGGGCACAGTTGCCACAGTGCTGGTTCAGACCGGCACCATGAGAGTCGGCGACCATATCGTCGTGGGAACCACGCGTGGCCGGGTAAAGGCCATGATCAACGACCAGGGGCAACGCTTCAAAGAGGCCGGGCCTTCCACTCCAGCGGAAATACTGGGTATAACCGGGGTTCCGGAAGCTGGGGACATATTTGAAGTGGTCGCCGACGAAAAGACCGCCCGGACCCTCACCGAACGCCGGGAGCGAGAGTCGGCCGTCAAATCCGGCGCATCCCTAGGCGATGTCTACACGCGAGTCACGTCGGGCGAAGCCAAGTCCCTCAACCTCATCGTTAAGACAGACGTTCAGGGAAGCGTGGACGCCGTTCTTTCGGCGCTGGAAGGGTTGGGCACTGAGAAAGTCAGGGTCAACGTCATTCGCTCTGCGACCGGTGGCATCTCAGAAAACGACGTCTTACTGGCCGTCGCTTCCGACGCCATCATCATCGGCTTCAACACCGAACCCCAGGCCGGGGCCCGGTCTCGCGCCAGCCAAGAGGGCGTCGAGATACGCAGCTACAACATCATCTACGCCCTAATTGAGGACGTAGACAAGGCCTTGAAGGGCCTGCTAGAACCGGTCTACCGGGACATCGTCGAGGGAGAGGCGACCGTCAGGGCCGTCTTCCCCATGGGCAAGACAGCCCGAGTCGCTGGCTTCTACGTGGGCCGAGGCAAGATCACCCGGGACGCAGAAGTCTACGTCACCCGAAACGGCGAGCAGTTGGCCACCGGCAAACTGCTCAGCCTCAAACACTTTAAAAACGACGTTCGCGAGGTCGCCAATGGCAACGAAGGTGGCCTTGTCCTTGAAGGATTCAACGATTTCGAAGAGGGCGACATCCTCGAAGCCCACCGCTCCGAGCAGGTCGGCGTCGGCTAGACCGCTCGTATGACGCGCCGCACCAACCGCGTCAACGCGAACCTGCGCCAGCAACTCAGCGAGGTCCTCGCCAGCGAGGTCAAAGATCCCCGTATCGACGGCATGGTCAGCATCGTCGATGTCGAGACAACGGGTGATCTGCGCAAGGCAAAGGTATTCATCAGCGTCTACGGAAGCGAGGACGCCCGCAAGGTCGTGAAAGCCTTGAACTC
>CAVOCN010000227.1:0-3197 GCA_963694205.1 Dehalococcoidia bacterium
GGCTGCGCGCCCACCCACTCGACCGTCTCGTGGCCGTCGGCGAACTCAGACGTCCAGCGGGTGAACTCGCCCTGCGAGTCGTAGCGCCCGCGCACGTCCTGGCACACAACGGCGTAGCCGTTTTGGGCGAAGAAGTTGGCCCGTTCCAGCAGGTAGTCCATCTGGTTGGAGTAGGGCGTGCGATACAGAATGGTCGGGAACGGCCCGTCTGAGTCAGTAGGCAAATACACATCTGCCGACAGCCTGACACCGTCGGGCATGGGCACGCCGACGTCGTACAGCACTTTGACCCCTGCGGCTTTGTGCGCAGATGGGATGGCGTCGTTGTGGGGGCTGGAGGTCATGGCTTCTCCTGTGCTTGTTAGGACAGCGCTGCTGTCAGAGCGTCGATGGACTGAGCCGGGTCGTCGGGAAGGACTATGTGAACGACTCGGCGGCCCAGGTCGTTTAGCGCGCCCAGGTCGCCGAGCGCGTCTGCGTCAGTCACGTCGCCCAATCCGTAGTCGTGGCCGGGTATGGGAATGTCTTTACTGTGGGAGGTCGTGAGCAGCAAGAATATGCCGCTGTCCGGACCGCCCTTGTGCAACTGCCCGGTCGAGTGCAGGTAGCCTGGCCCGTGGCCCAGCGTTGTGGCCAGCCGGTACCGGCGCAGCACGCACTCCCGCAACCGCCGCAGCGCGTCGTCGATGGCGTCGGTGTGCGGCAGGAAGGCCAGTACACCGAGGTAGTCTCCGTCGGCGGCGGCGTCTAGCAGCGCGGCCAGTTGGCCCGTTTGCGTGTCGGCATTCTTGTCAGCCTCAGCCGGCGCTTCGGCGATGGGGGGTAGGGCGTTGTTGGTTTTGGGGCCATTTGAAAAATCGCCCAGTATCGTCCTGGTTCTGTCTTTGGATAGCTGTACGTCGGGCTGGTCGAACGGGTTCACGCCCATTACCGATGCCGCGACGGCGACGGCCATTTCCCAGCGGAAGAACTCGCCACCGAGCGCCTCGCGGTTGGGCATTCTCAGCGTGATCACCGGGTGGCCCAGCGCGCTGACCGCTTCCAGGGCGTCGTCCGTCTCGTCGTTCTCGTCGCTGTCCAACCGCAGGTACACAAACAGCCTGTCGCGCCCGTACAGGTCCGGGTCCACCAGTGGCTCGCCTGCAACCGGCACCACGCCCTTGCCGTTTTTGCCCAGGCTCTCTGCCACAAGCTGCACCACCCACAGCCCGTAGCCGAACATGGCTGGCGAAGTGACCAGCGTTAGTTTGTCGCGGCCTCGCATGGCCATTGATCCGATGGTCGCGCCCAGCACGGCCGCCGGGTTCGTGTCCGGAGGGAGCCCCGGCTTACATAGCTCTCGCATGCGCCGCCCACCGCTTACGAGCGCTCCTATGTCCGCGCCCAATAGCGCCGCCGGGACCAGGCCGAAGTAGGTCAAGGCAGAGAAACGGCCGCCTATTTCCGGGTCGTTGAGGAAGATATTTCGAAAGCGTTCTTGTGCTGCCAGTTCGGCCAAAGGAGTGCCGGGGTCGGTGATGGCCGCGAACCTCAGCCTCGCTGCCTCTTGCCCAACCTCACGCTCCAGCGTTTCCCGGAAGACCCGGTACATGAGCATGGGCTCCATGGTGGTCCCGGACTTGGAAGATATGAGCACCAGCGTTTTGGCCGGGTCGATTCGCCCCAGCGCAGCGCCAATAGTCGCCGGAACGGTCGACTCGCCGGGGATCATCTGCGGGTGACCGGGGGCGTTACCGAAGGTCCTGTGAATGACCTTGGCCGCCCGGCTGGAGCCGCCCATGCCCAGCAGCACGAAGTGGTCGATGCCGCCAGCGATTACCTCGTCGGCGAACGCCTGTATCTCGGACAGCCGTGGGGTAACCCAGTCGGGGGCATTCAGCCAGCCGAGCCGGTCGGATATGCCGTCTGGGCGTGGGTGCCACACGGTGTGGTCCCGGCTCCAAATGCGATCGACTATCCCCCCGGCCGCGAGGGATGAAAGGGTGCGGGCTACCGAGACCTCACCGGCCATTAGAGGCCGTAAAGGTCGTAGGCGGCCAGGTGCTCCGGCTGGTCCAGGCGGAACGTGTCCGGGTTGGGCCCGCTCTGAATCGCCAGCCAGTAGGTAAATAGCTGCAAAGGCGGCAGGTAGACGATGGGCGTGAGAAAGTCGGCTACCGAGGGCAGTTCGATTGTGTCGTCGGCCGACCCGAATGACTTGTCGCCTGCCTGCACCAGTGCCATTGCCGCAGCGCCGGTCGCCCTGGCAGCGTTGGCCACCTGGACGGCCCTGGCCCTATACGGCCCCGGCGGCGCAACCACCGTCACGAGGCAGCCAGAGGTAGTCGCGACGAACGGGCCGTGCATGAACTGCTCCAACTCGAACCCGGTCGTAACCAGATACGCCGCTTCGTTTATCTTGAGCGCGGCTTCGTAAGCAGTGGCCGCATTGTGGCCGCCACCGGCGAAGGCCAGCCAGCGGGAATCGGCGTAGCGCTTCGCTAGCTCTTTTGTCTGGTCGTCCGTGCCGAGTGCCGCACTCATAGCTTCGGGCAGTGCTTTTATGTCGTCGAGCGCACCAGTAGACGCCGTGCCAGATATCGACGCCGCCACCAGCGCCATCGCCGTCATGGCCGAGGTATGGCTCATGGTGTAGGCCGCCGAGCGGTCCGGGCCGCCGGTCTTCAGTACCAGGTCGGTGTTTGAGAGGTCGGCCTCCGTGTCGTCGCACGTCACCAGTGCCGTAGTCGCACCGGCTTCGTGGGCAAGCTGGAGCGCCCGAAGAGAAATTGCCTTGCGGCCGGTGTGGCTCAGGACGATGACCACGTCTTCGCCAAGCAACTCTGGCGGATGTTCAACGAACTCGTGTGCGTTCCAGGCGCGGGCGTCGTGGCGCTCGCCAACGGCCCGCAGCATGTGCTCGGACACGAGCGACGCGTGCCATGACGTGCCGATGCCGACGACGTGCACACGGGCCGCCGCCTCGATGCGCGCGGCCAGTTCAGCGGCGACCGAGGCTTGAGAGTCGATTACGCGGGCAATCGCCTCTGGCTGCTCGGCGATGCACTCGTACATGTGATACGGGTGGGCGGATCTTGCAGGAGGTCTTGTAGCCATCGGTCTATCCTATGCGAGCTTTAACGGACTATGCGAGTCCGAGTTGGCGATTTACTGAAGTAGGATCGAAGTAGGTATGGTCGTCGACGATCTTCCCGTCT
>CAVOCN010000228.1:0-3184 GCA_963694205.1 Dehalococcoidia bacterium
GTCTGGGTGGCGATGGCGATGGAGCTGTAGGTTCCGACGACCACGCCGATAAGCAGCACCAGCAGGAACGACCGCAGGGTGGGCCCGCCGAAGAGCATCAGCGCCAGCAGCGCGAACAGCAGCGTCAGCGAGGTGTTCAAAGATCGCCCGATGGTCTCAGATATGGACAGGTTGACGTTGGCGGTCAGGCTGCGTGTGGGCGCGGCGATTATGTTCTCGCGCAAACGGTCGAACACCACGATGGTGTCGTTGACGCTGAACCCGATCACCGTTAGCAACGCGATGAGGAACATGGTGTTGACCTCGATGTCGGCCACCACACCGAGAATGGCAAAAATGCCGATCACGGCCCCGGCGTCGTGGATGAGCGCAACAATCGCCGCAAAGCCGTAACGGAACGGGCTGGGGACGTTTCTAAAGGCCCACCACACGTACAGGAAAATGCCGACTGCGGCGGCCAAAACCGCCCAGAATGCAGCTACGACCGTTTCGGCTGCGACCACCGGGGAAACCAGATCGAAGGCCAGCACCTCGGCTCCGCCTGGTGAAAGGCTGGTTTTCAGGTTTTCCAGCAGCGTATTTTTCTCTGTCTCGGACAGTTCTTTGCTGCGGATGAAGTAGGTGTTGCCGCCGAAGTCCTGCACCGTGGCGTCGTCCACTTCCAGTTCCGCCAGCTTGTCGCGCAGGTCGTCCTGCTCGACGGTGTCGGTGAACTCGATGGTGACGGTGCTACCGCCGGTGAAGTCGATGCCTGGGCGCAGGCCGGGGGCGATGATGAGGAAGACGATTCCCGGTACCAGCAATATGCCGGATATCAGGAACAGCCAGCCTCTTTTTCCTACAATGTCCACTGTTAAATTTCCTCTTTACAGTCCCGTTGCGTACGGCCTATCGACTGCCTAGCTCTTATCGGCTACCTAACTCTTATCGACTGCCTTCGGGCAAGAACTTCTTCCCTATCGGGGCGAACCAGCTGACCCTCGAAGCGAGGGCCGTCGTGGCTACCAGTCTTAGTAGCGTCCGGCTAACCACTATCGCCGAGAACATGCTCACCATCACACCGATGGCCAGCGTGGCCGCGAAGCCCTGCACCACCGTGGCGCCGAGCGTGTCGGCAAACCAGAACAGTATTGCGCAGGTAATAAGCGTCGAAAAGTTGCCGTCCCTAATGGCGGGCCAGGCGCGGTTGAAGCCAATGTTTATTGATGTGAGCAGCGTGCGACCGGCACGTAGCTCATCTTTCATACGTTCGAATATAAGAATGTTCGCGTCCACAGCCATACCTACCGAGAGGATGGCAGCAGCGAGGCCGGACAGCGTCAGGGTGACCGGCAAAATCTTGAAGATCGCCAGCATCAGCACCCCGTAGATGATCAGCGCCACGGCGGCCACCAGGCCGGGGACCCTGTAGTAAGCGACCATGAAGACCAGCACGAGAGCAAGGCCGATGAGCCCGGCAATGACGCTCTTACGCAGGGAGTCGGCTCCCAAAATAGCGTCCACGTCCCGCTCCTGCACCAGTTCGATGGGGATGGGCAGTCGGCCCGCTTCCAGTAGCTGGGAAATGTCCCGCGCCCTGTCCGGGGTGAAGTCGCGACCCTGAATGAACGCTGCGCCGCCGGTGATGGCCTGGGTAACGCCCGGTGCAATCAGTTCCTCGTCGTCGAGGAAAATAGCGAGCAGATCGGTAGTACCGGCGATTTCCTGGGTTAGTTCGCCGAAGCGCCTGGCCCCTTCGCCGTTAAATTCAATGTTCACAATGGGCAGCCCGCTGGCGCTGTGGGTGCCTGCGTAAGCACGAGCCAGGTCGTCGCCCGTCAGCCCAACGTCTTCGTCGAACGCGCCGTATATCTCCACGAAGTCGACCTCCGGGTCGTCTCCGAACAGGGCTCTTGTCCCCTCAATGTTGTCGGCAAGGGGCCGACCAGAAGTCGACAGCAGCGCCATGCCGAATATGTTCGTACCCTGCACCCTGGCGACGAACTGGGATGGCAGCGTCATGGTGCGGAACTCGTCGCCGTTAATGTCGACCTGGAGCTGGTTGGGGGGCGAGCTACCGCCTACCGCCGCGGCCAGGGCCGACTCCAGCATGCGCAGGATGACCGCATCCATAATTTCCGCGCCCTCGTCGGTGAACTCCACCAGCAAGAACGAAAGCTCTACCTCTGGGGCATCGCCGTCTGTGCCCGATCCCGTGGAGGACACGGCTCCGGCGTCGGTAGATGTCTCAGCGCTCGTCGTAACGGTGGTCTGGGGCAGACTTGCGGTCGAGGTTTCAGAGCCGTCTATCAGTTCGTCAGTAGACGTGGACGCGGGCTCCGGGAACTCGCCGATGGTCACCGACACAATTTGGCTCGCGTCGAGGTCCACCTCAACAGGCACATTTAGCTGACGGTGCTTGAACTCGAGCTGCGCCGTCTCACCAATAATGGCCTTGGCACGCTGTGGGTCGCCGACGCCCGGCATCTGCACGAGCAGCCGGTCGTCTCCAAGCGTCTGGATAATGGGCTCACCCAGACCGGTCTCGTTCACACGGCGCTCGATGATGCGCCGCAGCGAGTCCATCTGGTCTGCGGTCGGGGCAATCCGCTCGCCCGCGTCGTTGGTCAGAACGGCCTGGTATACGAGGTGGCTACCACCTTGTAGATCGAGACCGAGCTTGAGCCCGAGCACGTTATCGCCGGTGCGTTCGAATGAGCCGATACTTACTGTTTTGAACCCGAGGGCAAGTGCGGCCACCAAGACCAGAAGCACTATCACCACCAGGGTTTTCGAATATCTACGCAACTATTTCTCCGCTAACGCCTAGAGCACTTTACGGGAGTCGGTCACCCGACCGGATTTTAGGGCGGCTTTGGCCAGACGCAACGCCTCTGGCCGGCTCCCTATTTCGCCCGTCGCCCTCGCCTCTTGAATTAGTTCCAGCAACTCCCCCAAAACGGGGCCCGGCTCCAACGAGAGCGCGGTCATCAATTCTCGTCCATTTACCAGCCCTGCGGCCAGCCGATTGTTCCTCATGTTCTGGGTGTTCTGGCTGTCGTCGCCGTCGAGCAGACGCTCGACCGCACCGCAGTACAGTTCCCACTCGGAGAAATCATAACCGGGCCGGAGCATATCCGGCCCCTTGGCGGCCATGTAATCGGCCATATTCAAGTAAAGAGTATCTATTGAAACGTCGCCCAGG
>CAVOCN010000229.1:0-3172 GCA_963694205.1 Dehalococcoidia bacterium
CTGGCCGCCATCGATCTGGGCCTGCGCCGGGGCATCAAGAACGTCGCACTCTCCTTTGCCAACCGGCAATCCGACGTGGAGCAACTTCGAAAACTGGTGGGTGATGACGTAAAAATTATCGCCAAGGTAGAAAGCCGAACCAGCCTGGACAATCTAGACGGCATCATGGAAGCTGCCGACGCAATCCTGATAGACCGCGGTGACATGGGGCGCGAGGTGGCAATAGAGTATCTGCCCTTCGTGCAGAAAAAGGTCATCGCCGAGGCCAACGCCGCCGGGGTGCCGGTGTACGTGGCCACCAACCTCCTGGAGTCAATGATGGTCAACCCCCGGCCTACCCGGGCGGAGGCCAACGACGTGATAAATACGCTGTTGGACGGCGCCGATGGGCTCGTGCTGGCGGCTGAAACGGCTATAGGCGCATATCCCGTTGGCTCCGTCAGGATGATTCGGTCCCTGATTCGTCATCATGAGGCCAGGGACGCCTTCTCCCTCAACCAGTTCGACTCACACCTAGGCTCCGGCCTTATCTCTGCCCATGGGGGGCGACTGATCGAACGGCTGGTTCGCGAGCAGGACGCCCAGGGCATGAATGGGCTGCCGCGGTTGGAGATCGGTGAATCGGAAATGCTGGACGTGCGGCAGATCGCCATCGGGACTTTTTCCCCACTTGAGGGGTTCATGGACCGTGAGACCCTGGAGTCGGTGCTGGAGAAGAACCGCCTGCCTGAGGGGACGGCCTGGCCAATGCCGGTATTGCTGCAGGTCTCAGCCGACGCGGACTATCCGGCCGGTGAGACCGTCGCCCTCACATACCAGAGCCGGACGCGAGCCATTATCGCCGTCGATGAGGTCTTTTCTTACGACCTGGAGAAGCTGGCCAAGGGCTGGTTCGGCACCACGGACACCAAACATCCGGGGGTGAAGCGTCTGCTCCAGGGCGGCGACCGTTTCGTCGCAGGCAAGGTGAGTCTGCTGCCTCAGGCCGTGACGGATCGGGAAGCATACGAGTTGACTCCGGCGCAGGCTCGTCGGGTCTTCGAGAGCCGTGAGTGGCAACGGGTGGTTGGTTTCCATACTCGCAATGTGCCTCACCGTGCCCACGAGTATCTGCAGCTAACCGCCCTCGCGAACAACCAGTGTGACGGCATCTTCATCCACCCGGTCACCGGACCGAAAAAGACAGGCGACTTCTCCGGTGGCATCAGTCTCAAGGCCTATCAGCTGCTGATCGATCAGCACTACCCGCCGGACACCGCGGTGCTAGGCGGATTCGTCACATATTCCCGGTACGCCGGCCCTCGAGAGGCCGTGTTTACAGCCATATGCCGTCAGAATTTCGGGTGCAGCCACTTCATAGTAGGCCGGGATCACACCGGCGTGGGCGATTTCTACACACCAGACGCCTCCCAACGGCTGTTCGACGAAATTGGGGACATTGGAATAGAGCCCGTCTTTTTCGACTCGGTCTACTACTGCCAGCAATGCCGCAACCACGTCGAGGGTTGTGAGCACGGCCGGGAGTTCAGCCAGGAGATCAGCGGTACCGAGGCCCGGGAGCTCCTGCGCCAGGGCGAGGCCCTACCCGACTGGTTCATCAGGACATCGGTTTCCCAGCTCATCGTCAAGGAAATAGCCAACGGCGGAGAGGTTTTCGCCGAATAATGGGATGCCAGGTGGCGTGGATGACAGGACTGTCGGGCGCGGGCAAGAGCACGATCGCCCGGCGCGTCGCAGAGGCTCTGGAAGCGGACGGCCAAAGGGTCCTGGTGTTGGATGGCGACGCCGTCCGATCGACAGTGAGCCCAAGCCTCGGTTTCAGCCGCGAGGACATCCACGAGAACAACCGCAGGTTTGTCACACTGTGCCAAGAGTCCATGCCTGATTACGACTTTCTCCTTGTGCCGAAGATCTCGCCGTTCCGCGAACACCGTGCGGAGACCCGCCGAGAGCTGGGATCTGCGTTCGTCGAGGTGTACGTTCACGCCTCTCTGGACGAAGTAAGCCGGCGCGATCCCAAGGGCTTGTACAAGAAGGCGAGGGAAGGTGTGCTGACAGACTTGATTGGGATTGCGCCGGAAGTGCCATACGAAGCACCCGACCATGCGGAGGTTGTCCTGGACACGGACAAGTTTACCGCTGACGACTGTGGTGCAAAGTTGGCGGACTACCTGCTGACCCGAAATGACGCTGACTAGATCCATGACGGTAACTGCGTCATGCCTACGCCAACACGTACCGCTGAGGGCGTTTCGCAGGGCGAAAATCGAACATTGGCAGCGCACCGCGGCAATATGGCAGTGATGACTCTGGAGGTGAAGCCCCGTGTCGGGTAGTTGGGTAGTGGTCCAGAAAGCCGAGGAGGTCGATCGCGCCCTCGAACTAAAGTCGGCACGGTCCGGGACGCTATCCTACCTAGCAGTCTCCGCCGCCGCCTATTTCGCCTTCCGGGAACGAAGCGTCCCTTGCCTCGGGACTCATGAGTTCGCATCTCGCGAATCGACCAACGAGGTGGCGTCCGAAGGTTTCGGCGAACTGCGCAGCCTGGTGCTTCAACTTGACGATGAGATCCATGAGCGACTGCCGGACATGCCGAAAGGCTTCAAGCCGTTCGAGGCATTCGAGCATGAGTACAACAAGTTTGTCGCCTCGGCGTCATTCGCTCAGATGGAACTGCGCGAATTCGTACGACAGGAGTCCCCCAGTGAGCTCCTGTACTGGGATAACAGTCAGGAACTCGACCGTAGGTCCAAGCAGACTCTCACGTCTAGACTTCTTGACCAACAGGACTGGTGGGCCCCCATTGGTGTCGAAACCAGGCGAATCCCCGGGCACCCCAGTGCTCTGGTACCTGCTGGGTCCCGGAGTTGGCGTTCGAGATTACGAGAGTTCCTCAATCCAAATCGCACCGACGGCGTCAACTTCCTTGGCTGGTCGTTGTCCCGTGCCCTTTTTCGCGGTGATCGCCCCCGGATCCTGGTGGTGGGAAGGTCGGACAACCTGATCTCCTTTACGAAATATGCGATTGCAAAGCACAGTGCACAGGTAGATTGGTGGGACCACGAGCCGTACGCCCCGGTCCACATGCCCACGTTGGGTAGCATCAAGCTGAACGGCGCCTCCTACGGCGCCACGGGTGAACTGGGTTTATTAGATGTATTGGAAGATGCAA
>CAVOCN010000230.1:0-3165 GCA_963694205.1 Dehalococcoidia bacterium
CAAAAAAACGGGAAGAACGGGAAAAGTCGTACATGTCGAGGAAGGCTATCGGCGGTCGTAGCCCCAGTCAATAGCGGAGATGTGACAGGCGCGGGACCGTTTTCGCCAACGGCAGCATCAAATCGAATACGCGTCACTAAAGAAAGCGTGACGAGCCGGGCATAGCCCGCGCGGAGAAGCGATGAGGCGAAAGCCGAAGAGCAATAGAGCGAACGAAGTGAGCGGGGACCCCCAATGCGAGTGAAGAGGTGGATGCCGGTGGCCGGGCTGCTGGTGGGATTAGCGGCGGCGGCGTGTTCGGGCGCGGCAGACTCGGACGACGCCGGGAGGGCCGATAGCGCACCGACACCGACGCTGACGCAAAGCTTCGAGGCGGCCCAGGGCTCTGAGTTGGGTCGTGACGACGTCGCCACGATAGTCGAAGAGGTCGACGAGCCTGAGGACCCGAGACAGGCCGCGATAGCCAGGGGCGCAACGCTACTGAGTGACAACGTACCCAACCGGCTGACGTTCGGCTGGGAAACGAACTTCGATATTCATTCCGCGCCGTACACAGAAATATTCGACGGTGGCCCACCCAGGGACGGCATACGGCCCATCGACGACCCCAGGTTCTTCTTGGCGAAGGACGCGCCAAGCTACATGAACCCGGCCGAGCCGGTTATAAGCATCGAGATAGACGGCGAGGCCAGGGCTTACCCGCTGGCCATTCTGGTTTCGCACGAGATCGTTAATGACGACCTGGGCGGCATCCCCATTACTGTCACCTACTGTCCGCTGTGTAATACGTCGCTTGTCTTCGATAGGCGGGTGGACGGCCGCGTTCTCGATTTCGGCACGTCCGGCAACCTGCGCATGAGCGACCTGGTCATGTGGGACAGGCAGACCGAGTCCTGGTGGCAGCAGATAACTGGCGAGGCCATAGTCGGCGACCTGACCGGCACGAAGCTAACGTTCATTCCGGCGCAGGTGCTGGCGTTCGAGGACTTCGCCCAGGCTTTCCCTGACGGGCTGGTGCTTTCGCGGGACACTGGCTTTTACCCCATCAGCGCCTACGACCGGGCTCCTTACGCGGGCTACGATCAGTTGAGCAATACACCGATCGCGTTCCGCGACGCCATCGACCCCCGGCTGCCTCCGATGGAGCGGGTGGTGACGCTGGATATCGCAGGCGATTTCGTTGCCTACCCGTTCTTGCTATTGGCGCAGGTGCCGGTGATAAACGACGTGGTCGGTGGCAAGCAGGTAGTGGTTTTCTACACCGGCGGCACGCTGTCGCCGTTCGCCGGTACGGGCGTTCAGCCCAGGCGAACCATCGGTTCGACAGGCGTGTTCGACCCGGTGGTGGACGGACGCAGACTAACGTTCAAGGTGGTGGCAAACGCCATCGTGGACGACGAGACGGGGTCGAAGTGGAGCATTCTCGGCGAAGCTCTCGATGGGCCATTGGCGGGCACTCAACTGGACCTCGTCGTGCACGACAACCACTTCTGGTTCGCCTGGGCGGGCTTCAACCCCAGCACGGTCGTTCGGGGCATAGACAGCGACATTGTCGGGCCGCTCATCCCCGTCGAAGAGGGCTGATAACGCTTTAGGGCAGGGTAAGCTATCGCGCGACGTGAGCGCACAACCAGACGAGCCAAATCCACTAGTTGCTTCCCACTATCGGGCGCTTGCCGTCGTTTCTGTTGCCAGCATATTTGCGTTTGCGGTCTGGTTCTCCACCAATGCGGTGGCCCCGGCGCTGGAAGTGGAAAAAGGCCTCGACTCCGGGCAGATCGCCTGGCTGACCATCGCCGTCCAGTTCGGGTTCGCCTTCGGTACGCTCGTCAGCGCGGTACTCAACCTGGCCGACCTGTTCAGCGCTCGTCGACTGTTCGCCATATCGGCCATCGCCGCCGGGGTACTCAATTTGTTGGTGATTCCGGTCGATGGCTTCGGCTGGGTGTTCGTAGCCCGGTTTCTCACCGGTGCTTGTTTGGCCGGGGTCTACCCACCGGCTATGAAGATACTGGCGGGCTGGTTCCAGCGGGGCCGGGGCTTCGCGCTGGGCATGATGGTTGGCGCCTTGACGCTGGGCTCGGGCTCGCCACACCTGCTGCGGTCGATATTCGTGGACAACTGGGAGGCGGCGATCATCGGCTCCAGCATCCTCGCCGTCATCGGCGGGCTGATGTTGCCGTTTCTCGTTTCGGACGGCCCGCACGACACGAGGGGTGCGAAGTTCAACCCTCGCTACTTGCTGGTGCTGTTCACCAACCGGGGTCTGCGCCTGACCCTGATCGGGTATTTAGGCCACATGTGGGAGCTGTACGCACTATGGGCGTGGGTGGGTGCGTTCATGCTGGCAGTGCTCGGGCCCAGACCTCTAATCGGCGACGGACTGGGACTGGCGGCGCTGGTGGCGTTCGGAGTGTTCCTTGTGGGCGCAGCGGGGAGCGTGGCTGCAGGGCTGTTCTCGGACCGCTACGGCAGAACACTGGCAACAATTGTGCCTATGGTGATTAGCGGGAGCATCGCTTTCTTCATAGGGTTCATTCCCTTTGAGTTGTCGTTGCTCATAGTCGTTCTGTCCATGGTATGGGGGGCGTCTGTGATCGCCGACTCGGCCCAGTTCTCGACTGCAGTGACAGAGTTGTCCGAGCCACGGTACAGAGGCACGATACTCACGTTCCAGACAGGCCTGGGCTTCGCACTCACGGCGATAAGCATTCGGCTCGTCCCCTGGCTGGTGGAAGGCCCCGGCTGGGGGGTGGCGTTCGCGGTGCTGGGCATCGGCCCCGTCATCGGCACAGTGGCCATGCTGCGCCTGCGGTCGCTGCCGGAGGCAAAGCAGCTAGCAGGCGGGAAGCGCTAGGCCAGATCAGTTAACATCGGCGTTATCTGAGATCGGCCAATTCGAGCGATACTGACCAATTCGACATTGTCTGACGGAGGCGCTGCGTTGCTTGACCTGATCATTCGTGGAGGAACAGTCGTTACCCCCGCCGGGGCCCACGGCGTCGACGTTGGCATTGCCGGAGATGCCATCGCGGTACTGGGGTCGCCGGGCTCTTTGCCTGGAGATGCCACGCGTGTGATAGACGCGAGCGGGAAGTTCGTGCTGCCCGGCGGCATCGAACCGCACGCCCACATCGGCATTCCCGTGCAGGAGCGCTGGGCCGG
>CAVOCN010000231.1:0-3153 GCA_963694205.1 Dehalococcoidia bacterium
TCAAAATCGCCAAGGCGTACCAGAAGCGCCAGGGCGAAAAAGGCCGCTACAAGGTCATCAGCCGCATGGGGTCGTATCACGGAGCCACCGGCCTGACCACGTGGCTCGGCGGTCGAGGGAGCAGGGGAGACTACGAGCCCGCTTTCCCCGGCATACTGTATGCAGCTCAGCCCAACCCCTACAGGCCAGACGCCGGGGGAGAGAGCCTGTCTGAAATCGCCGTGAAGGCCGCCCAGTCGGTCGAAGACCTCATCCTCTACCACGGGCCCGACACCGTCGCCGCATTCATCGGTGAGGCGTTCTGCGCCGACACCGCCTTCGACGCCTGCTCGGTACCGGGGCCGGAGTACTGGCCAATGGTGCGAGAGATCTGCGACAAATACGGCGTGGTGATGATCGTCGACGAGGTAATCACAGGCTTCGGCCGCACCGGGAAAATGTTCGGCATCAACCACTGGGGCGTAACCCCCGACATCATGACCATGGCCAAGGGGCTTGTCAGCGCCTACGTGCCGATGGCCGCGACCATCGCCAGTCCGAAGATAGCCGACGCATTCGTCGGCCCGGACAACGTCTTCGCCCAGACGCTCACTTTTGGCGGCCACCCGGTAATAGCGGCGGCAGCTCTTGCCAACATCGATATTATCGAAAAGGACAAGCTGGTCGAGAACGCCGCCGAAGTCGGCGAGTACCTGATGGAACAGATGCAGTCGGTAGGCGCCAAGCACCCGATGGTCGGCAACGTCAGGGGCCTGGGTCTGATGACTGCAATGGACCTCGTCAGCGACCCGGTTACCAAAGCGCGCTTCCCCGCCGAAATGGGCGTGGAAAAGCTCATGGCCGACAAGTTCGCCGAACGACGATTGATTATTCGGCCGCGAGGCCTGCTCGTTTTCAGTCCGCCGCTATGCATTACAAGAGACGAAGTCGACCGGATAATGCAGGGGGTCGACGAGGTGCTTGGCGAGGTAGAGACCGAGATCGGCATGTCGTAAAACCCGTGTCTTGAGACGGGTAAAGAAATAGCACGTTTCATGTGCGTCCAGTCTGGCCAGATACCTTTGGGAAGGTAGGACGCACTATGGCCAAGGTCGCGCTGAAAATAAAAACAAAGAGCCTCTGGGGCAATGAATTCCGCATCGTCGACGGCGGACTGCTCGAGAGCGAGGTGGTTGACCACGTAACCTTGCTGTCCGATGAGCTCACGCAGGCCCGCAAAGAGGTCGACCGACAGTCCTCACTGGTGAGGCTGGCCGAGCAAACCGTTATGGAGGCCGACCGCCTGGCCGGTGAAATCACCTCCAAAGCGACAGCAAGGGCCGAGAAAGAGTCCGCGGAGATGACGGTAGCCGCCGAGTCGGAGGCCGTCGCGATTCTCGAACAGGCCAGGTCCGAAGCGGCCGACCTGCGCAAAGAGTTCGTCGAAAAGGCCCGGACCGAGGCGAGCGTTCTGACATCCAAGGCCCGCGCCGAAGCAGGAGAGCTTGTCACGAAGGCCAGCGCCGAGGCCGACGACCTGAACGCGACGGCCCGGTCCGAGTCCAAAGAGTTGCTCTCGACTTCCCGCGTCGAGGCAGAAGAACTGGTCGCGACGGCCAAGACCGAGGCCTCGGAATCGTCCACTGCAACCCTTGAGACTGCCGGGGCAGAGGCGAAGGCTCGGCTGGAACGCGCCGACCGCGAGGCCAGTGAACTGCTGGATTCGGCCCGCACACATGCCACCAACCTGCAGACCGAGGCCCGGCTTGAAGCCGAGTACGCGGTGCGCAGAATTACCCAGACCCTGGCAGAGGGCCTCCGCCACACAGTCACCGAGTCACTGAACACATACCTGCCGCTGGTGGACAACATCAGCGTCGAGCGTGACGCAACGAGCACCAATGGAACTAACGGCACCGCAAGCGCGGCCCGCAAAGCGCGTAGCAGCTCCTAAGGGCAAGCGGCCTACGGGTGGTTCGTCTGGGGCAGCGCGAGTCGAGCCCGATACGGCAACTAAGCCCGGCAGTAAGGTTGTCAATGAGACAACCAGCCTGAGGGGCAGGCCTCTTCGGCTCGTCCCCCAGGGCCTGGCAGAAGCCGACGTCATCGAACTCATAGAAGAGATCGAGGCGTCGTCCGCACACGCCACATCTAAGCTGGACCATGTAGACGCCCTGCAAGAACTCGCCGCCCGCACGGTGGAAGAAGCCCGCAACGTGGCCGAAGAGATACGCAGCCAGATCGTCGCCGAGGCAAAGGCTGCCGCCGGCACCATCCTGGCGACCGCACAAGACAGCGCAAATGGCCTCGTCGAGGAGTCCAGCAAAGCCGCCACCAGCCTCATCGAGCAGGCTCAAGAAGAAGCCAATCATATCCAGGCGGAGGCCACGAAAAAGGCCAAGGCTGCCACCAGGCGCATGCTCGACAAGGCCCAAAAGTCTGCCGAGAAGTCTGCCGACAAGATCGTTGCCGACGCCATCGGCATCGCCAAGGGCGTTCTCCAGGACGCCAGCTCAGAGCAAGGGCAGGCGGCCCCCACCCCGCAGGAACCTGCTGTAGAAAAGAGGCGCGTCATCCGCTGGGAGCCGGTACCCAGCGCAACGAGGTACAGCCTTTACATCACCGAGTCGCCGCACGATGATGAACACATCGTGTACGACAGCGGTGATATTGAAGACACCGCCTTGAGCGTCCCGGTAGAGCTAAAGGAAGGCGATTCCTACAAGTGGACCATCCGGGCAGGAAACCGTGGCGGGTGGGGGCCATACGCGCCCCTGATGGAACTCGTCGTCTAGGTCGCCAGCCCGCAGTCTCTGTGCTGACCGCCTCGCCCCTCAGGCCTCTCTGGGCCCGGCGAACACTATTCGGCACATTCCTCTTAGTTTTCCTGCTCGGCCTGTTCGGCACCCTCGTCGCTAACACCGAGACCCTGTCGGCCCAGTCGGCCCAGTCACACGTTGCTGTCATCACGATCGACGGCGCTATAGACCCCATCTCGGCTGGATACTTATCGCGGGCGCTGGACGTCGCAGCAGACCGGGACGCGGCTCTGGTATTGGTGCTATTAGACACACCCGGCGGTCTGCTGGACTCCACACGGGAAATGGTCGAGGCCATATTCGCTTCCCCAGTGCCCGTGGTCGTGTACGCATGGCCCCCGGGCGCACAGGCGGC
>CAVOCN010000232.1:0-3150 GCA_963694205.1 Dehalococcoidia bacterium
TTCTACTCTTACCCAGTTCGGCAAGTTCGGTGAAATTGAGTCGGTGAAGGCGGTCTCTGACCTGTTCTCCCCCATCGGAGGGACCATCATCGAGATCAACCAGGGCGTCATCGACAACCCACAGCTGGTCAACGACGGAGCTTTCGAGGCCGGCTGGCTCCTGAAGGTATCGCTCTCCGACCGGGCCGAGTTGGACACACTCCTGTCCGCCTCCGATTACGAGAGCTTCATAGCTTCCGAGGGCAACTAGCCGGGCGAATGGCAACCGCTCGGCAGTCACAAGGGGGGTTCACCTCCCCGTACACCCCCAACACCGACGCAGACCGTCAGGCGATGCTTGCGGCCATCGGCGTGGACTCGGTCGACGAGCTTTTCGCCGACATCCCCGGACGCTTCCGCGACCCTACCCTGTCCATCCCACCGCCCATCTCCGAACTCGAATTGGGGCGGGAAATGGAAGCCCTGGCAGGCAAGAACGCCGTACCCGGCGACTACGCCAGCTTTTTAGGCGCGGGCGCTTACAGGCACTTCATACCTGCCATAGTTCGGCAACTGGCCAGCCGGGCCGAATTCATGACCTGCTACACCCCCTACCAGCCCGAGGTGGCACAGGGGACGCTACAGGCACACTTCGAGTTCCAGTCTATGGTCTGTCAGTTGACCGGCATGGACGTTTCCAACTCCGGCATGTACGACGGCGCTACCTCTCTTGCTGAAGCGGCACTAATGGCAGCCCGAATAACAAAGCGCAACCGGGTCGTAGTGCTGGACTCCGTCTCGCCAGCGTACGTTGATGTGCTGAGAACCTACCTCGACGCTCCCGGCCTGACTATCGAAAACGCCAGCAGCGACGAACTAATAATCGGCGACGCCGACGCCTGTCTTATCGTGCAACAGCCCGGTTTCTACGGCACGTTCGAAGACCTCCAAGCCCTGTCCGACGCCGCGCACGGCGCGGGCGCACTTCTCGTCGTCGTCACCGACCCCATCTCGCTGGGCATGTTCCGGCCCCCGTCCGACTACGGTGCCGACATCGTCGTAGGAGAGGGCCAGGCGCTGGGCATCGCGCCCACGTTCGGGGGGCCATACGTCGGGCTGTTCGCCTGCCGCCAGCAGCACATTCGCCAAATGCCCGGTCGCATCGTCGGCAAGACCGTCGATACCGAGGGCCGCACCGGGTACGTGCTCACCATGCAGACCAGGGAGCAGCACATTCGCCGCGAGCGGGCGACCTCCAACATCTGTACATCTGTGGGTCTGATCGCGCTTATGGCCACCATCTACATGATCGGCCAGGGAAAGCGCGGCCTCGCTCACATAGCCGACCTTTGCTACCAAAAAGCCCACTACGCAGCCGGTGCCATCGCGGCGCTACCGGGTTACTCATTGGCTACAGATGACGAGGTCTTCTTTAGAGAGTTCGTCGTTTCCTGCCCGCTCCCGCCCAGCGAGGTAAACGAACGGCTATTGAAAGCGGGCATCATCGGCGGCCTGGACGTATCCGACCGCTACCCCAACGGCATGCTGCTGTGCTTCACCGAAATGAGCGCCCGCGAAGAGATCGACTCACTCGTCGATGCCTTATCCAAGATGGGGCCCGAAATTGGAGCGTCTGGTGTTTGAGCGCCTGACCCCCGAAGACCCGCGCCGCACGCTGGCGATGGACCGCAGCGTACCGGGCCGCATCGGCACTACCCTGCCTGCACTTGATGTGCCGGTCCAGGCCCCGCCCCCGGCCGAACTGCTGCGCGGCGACCTGCCCATGCCGGAGGTCTCCGAGGCCGAACTGGTCAGGTACATGACCCAGATCAGCACCTTCAACTTCTCCATCGACCACAACTTCTACCCCCTCGGTAGCTGCACAATGAAGTACAACCCCAAGGCCAACGATGAGATGGCCGGGCTGGCCGGGCTGGCCGACATCCACCCGTTGCAGCCGGAAAGTACCGTGCAGGGTGCGCTGGCCTTAATGCACCACCTGCAGCAGCTACTCGCCGAAATAACCGGTATGGCCGGTACCACCCTCTCTCCCATGGCGGGCGCCGAGGGAGAGTTGGCCGGCATGCTCATGATCCGCGCCTACCACCGTTCGAGAGGTGACACC
Organism: Dehalococcoidia bacterium; assembly: GCA_963694205.1. Classification (GTDB taxonomy): domain Bacteria; phylum Chloroflexota; class Dehalococcoidia; order Lucifugimonadales; family UBA2962; genus CAUZIR01. The sequence continues at coordinate 2,105 of CAVOCN010000232.1, forward strand.
GAGCGCGTCAAAGTCCTCGTCCCCGACAGCGCCCACGGCACCAACCCGGCGTCCGCGGCCATGGCCGGGTTCGACGTCGTCTCGCTGCCCACCAACGCAGAAGGCAACACGGACGTAGAGGCGCTGAAGTACGTCATCGGCGACGACATCGCAGGGTTCATGCTCACCCAGCCCAGCACGCTTGGTCTGTTCGATGTCAACATCTTGGACGTCGTGCAAATGGTCCGGGACGCTGGCGGCATAGTCTACGGAGACGGCGCGAACCTAAACGCCCTTCTCGGTCGGGTCAAGCCCGGCGAACTGGGCTTCGACGTCATGCACTCCAACCTGCACAAAACCTTCACCCAGCCCCACGGCGGTGGCGGGCCGGGCGCGGGCGCGGTCATGGTGTCGGAGCGGCTATTGCCGTTCCTGCCGGGGCCCATCGTGGAGAAACACTCAGGCGAAGACGGCGACGCAACATACTCGTTCGTCACCCCCGAAAATTCCATAGGCAAAATGGGCGCCTTCCACGGCAACTTCGGCGCCCTGGTAAGGGCCTACGTCTACATTCGCACGCTGGGCAACGAAGGCATCGACGCCATCAGCGAAGACGCCGTCATCAACGCCAACTACATTCTGGAAGGCCTGCGTGGCGTTTACGATTTGCCCTACGACCGGCGCTGCATGCACGAGGTGGTCTTCTCGGCGAGAAACCTCAAACGCGACTACGGCATCACCGCCCTCGACGTGTCCAAGCGGCTGATAGACTACGGCATCCATCCGCCCACCATGTACTTCCCCACAGTGGTCGAAGAAGCGCTCATGATCGAGCCCACCGAGACGGAGTCCAAAGAGACCCTCGACCACTTCATAGCCGTCATGAAACGCATTGCAGACGAGGCGAAAAATACCCCCGAACTGCTCAAGAACGCACCGCACAACACCCCCAACACCCGCCTCGACGAGGCGCTGGCCGCACGCAAGCCAAACCTTCGCTGGACGGCTAACCAACCGGAGTAAGAGGTTAAAAAGGAGCACCGCATGGCAAATATTGGAGACACAGC
>CAVOCN010000233.1:0-3144 GCA_963694205.1 Dehalococcoidia bacterium
CGCCGGCGGGACAGCGACAACCCCGAGCCCAAGGGGATCAAGCGCGACCGATCCCAAGACCGGGAACGCAGCCCATCCCGTGACCGCTCCTCCGGCTCGGCGTCGTCCTTGCGGCGGCCCAAGCCCGAGCGCTCTTCAAGCAGCGGCCGCCGGTGAATCGCCTGCTCGGCGTTTCACAGCGCCTCTCTTCGGACGCCCCCATCGCCAGCCCCGCGACCGCCGCCGCCAGGCAGCCGGTGGCAGTAGCTGCGTGTGGAGCGGCGCGCCGCACACTACACCTACCAATGTGGCACAGCCGTACCCCCGTACCCGCCTGCATCACACACACGCGCGCCACTAGCTGAGCCTGCCCTCCTGGCGCAGCCCGCAACCAGTCGCCGCACCAGGACCCAGCCGTGCCGGGCCTCGTCACCGAGACGCCCGGCACGTGCGGGCCAAACCGGTTTTCGAAGCGGAGCCCAGTTTCCGAGCTGTGCCCGCTCGCCTCCCCCGGGTCGCTGAGGGCTCTCTTTTCCCAGAGAGCCGGACGCGCCCGCGTAACTCCGCCGGCAACCGCGGCCATTCACCTGGCCCCCGCGGCGCCGCCAGAGGCAGCTCCGGCTCCGAAACCTCCGTCGGCTCCGCGGTTCCGACCGCGCAGTACCATACAGGATTCTCCGACGCCGAGGGAACCGCCGCCGACGTCCGGGACGCCCGCACAGGGTCGGACCTGGACCTTGACGCGGCCCCGTTCCTCACCGATTTTCCAGCAGTGCGGCCGGCGCCGCCGGGGGACTGGCCCGCCATCCCCACGCGACACCCGGCCCCGAGCCCATACCCCTGGCGTTCCCCCGACTCACCAGAGCGGGAGAACTGCTTCGGCGTAGGCAACGACAAGCTAGGCGAGCTCCCGTCCGTAGCGGCGGTCGCCCCGATGGCTTTCATGAACAGGCCCCAGTCCTCTGTCGATTACACCCCGCTTGCAGACGGCGATTTCGTTACCAGTGATGGGCGAGGCGCCCAACGCAACGATGGGTTCGACATGCCTCGCCCTCGGCGGCTGGATGACTTGTACAATGCGTTCGATTTCTGCCCCCAAACTCACGGCGGCTGGGTATCCCAGCAAGTTCGGAGGCAGATCCAAACGATCAGGCGGGCCGGGAAGCGGCCAGCAGCCGCCGACCGCCTCTGGCGCCTGAAGCCGGCGGACTTCGCGCACGAGATAGCACGTTGGGTCCGCAGCAACGCGGCGGACCTTGACGCGGCGCTCTCGCGGGCGCGCCGAGTTGACCGGGGCGAGGACCTTCCCCCTTGGAAACCTAAAACCAAGGGGTGGATCATCCCACCCGAAGCAGTCCAGCCCTGGGCCCGCACGACAGTGTGGGAGCTGCGGTTTTTCTGGGACTGGTACACGCACCGGAAGGGCGACGGCCGCATCGTCCCGTTGCGCCGCGTCCTCTGCCCACCCACGCCCCGCTGCCGCTGCTGCTATAAACCGCGGCGGCCGCCTTCGTGGAACCTCGACTGGCTCCGATCGACTTGCGCAGCCAGCCATTGCCCTGACCGGGAGCAGGTCGGCATGCTGTGCTCGCAGGGCACGGACGTCCCCTTTGACGGCACCATGTCCACCGTGCTGGTCCCCAACGCGATGGGCCTGTACTATGAGATCACGGCAGCTACTGCTCTTGCGGAGACTGAACAAGGCCAGGGGTACACTGACGGCCCACACGCAGGGATCCCTTTCCAGCCGTCGAAGACTCACTCCCATAATATGGCGATCTCCATACGGGGAGGGAAGATCAAGAAGAGAGGCACTGGCAACCTCACGGGCAGTGGGGAACACCAGGCCGACTCCACTAACGCCGGCAGAGACGTCAGCACGTACGCGCCGATGGCTTTCGTCACGTCCGCGGAGTTCTGCCGCTGCCTCTACATTATCTCGCAGATCGGACTCCCGCTCGAGCTGCGTAAGTTCGACTGGTCTGAGTTCTACCGACAGTGCCTACGCCATCCGGCGGGCTGGTGGCTGTCCGTCTACATGACGCTCAGTACCGGCCTCGTCGTCGACGAGCGCCTCATCATGGGCGACGCGAGCTGCTGCCACAGCGGCAACCGCGTCGAAACCATCCTCGTTTGGCTGATGCGGTACCTCCTCCTCACTCATATCTGGGGGTGGTCCGCGGAGCTGTACGACCAGCCAGACCGCTGGGTCTCGGCCGTTCTGCAGCGGCCTTGGGCGCAGACAGAGCCCGTCCGCGCCTGGATCCGGCACCGGGTGACCTCTCTGGGCGGCCCAACACAGGCCATGAATCGCGCCGACCGCATGGCGGCGCTTTTTAACCTTCTCCCCATCGTCCTCGGCGGATACTTCGACGACTCCATGTTGGGTGGGATCGTTGGACTCTGCGATGAGCAGACGGATGCCATCCTGTTCCTCATACGGGAGCTCGGAATCGGCGCCGCCTGGGCGAAATTCGAGCGGGCCCAGGCGGACGGGACCATTGGCTTGATGGTCCCGTCCGACCGGGCGCACCTGACCAAGCACCGTCGCTGGACCAAACCCACTCCCGGCTTCGGCCAGGTTCTGGGCAAGGAGATCGACCTGAGCTTGATGGAACGACGCGATGCGAAGGCCCGCATCCGGGACCTTAGCGCGCTCATGGACGAGATACTGGCCAGCGTTAACGCGAGCCCCACCAGGGCCGTGGACCTGGTCCTCGTCCAGAAGGTCGTCGGCATTGTTGTCTATATCACGGACACCTCCGCACCGATACGCGCTCTCTTGAACTACACGGTGCGAGCCCTGAAGATCCGGAACGGCTTCCGGCCCGGATCGACGGGCCGCAGCCGACGCGCTTTCTTGATCGAGTGCCGGGCCAAAGGCGTCGACGCTCCCGCGTCGGTGTTCTCCTGGCCCGGGCGCCAGGGCACGTACACCACCCTAAGCCGCAGCGCTGAGGCTGAGTGGCGTGAGCTCCAGCGCGTCCTCCCGCTGATGAACGGGGCCCATTTCATGCCCCGACGTTCCCCTCTCGGGCGCCATGGGGTCGTCCATATCATGAACGACTCCGCTGGCTACGAAGGGGGCGTTATCGAGGGGAAGGTACTGAACGGCGCCGCCTGGCTCATGAGCCACGGCTGGACTATCATACCTCACCTGTCGGA
>CAVOCN010000234.1:0-3137 GCA_963694205.1 Dehalococcoidia bacterium
CAGCGTCGGGACGAGAACGGCTCGCTCCGCATGCTCATCAAGCCATAACCAAAGGCGGCCCGTATTGAGCCCGGGCCAGAGAATCGGGGAGAAGTGCTACCATGAGCCTGGAACCGGACGCACGTTTGGGTTGCGTCACCGGGTTCGCGGAACAGTAATATGACCTGGACAGAAACCGTCGCCGTAGTCAGAGATATCGCGATTATCGCGCTGGCCCTCGCAACCACGCTCGCCGTGGTCGTCGTGTTTGCCAAAATCACTGCACTGGTCGACTCTACAAAGAGAATCGTTAAAAGTGTGGAGGACGTTACAGCCTCCATCGCCGGTGCCGTCGGCCCCGTTGGGGCTGGGGCCGGTTTTTTTGCCGGGATCGCCAGGGCGGCCGCGCCGTTCATGAAGTCTTCAGACAGGGACGAACCCGAAGACTAAAAGGCGAGCAGGCGTCACGGGCCAATTGGCATCAACAACCAAGTGGACGTCTAGAGGTCTACAGGCCCACACGGAGAGGGGAGCAGTCATGGCAGATAAGCAGAGCGAAGGGTCATTCATGATGGGTTTCGTCGTAGGCGGCGTTCTGGGCGTTGTCGCCGGTTTGTTGCTCGCCCCCAAGCCTGGCTCCGAAACAAGGGCCGACCTTGCCGACTACGGTGAGGTTGTGCGCGAGCGCGCCGAAGAGGTCGCCGCCCAGGTACGGGAGAGAGTAGGGCCCGCGGTCGGCACGGTGAGAGACGCGGTCGGACCGGTTGTTGAGCAGATGGCGGGCGCGAGGTCATCCGGGGACGACGGCTCCCAAAACTAGCCCCGGCCCGTAACGCCAGTTACTGGGGCTTGTATCTGGGATACGAGCCGAACACCTTCAGGGTGGTGACGGTCTCTCCTATTTTGTCCAAAGCACGGGCGACGCGCGCGTCGAGGCGATGGCCGTCGAGGTCGAGCAAAAAGTAGTACCGGCCAAGTTTCAGCTTGTTTGGCCGAGACTCGATTTTGGCCATGTTGATGCCCTCGTCCAACACATGGGCGAGGACCGTGTGCAGCAGGCCGGGCGCGTCCTGGTCGAACGTGAAGGCCAGCGACGTTTTGTCGTCTCCGGTCGGCTCGTGGTCCTCGGAGGTCAACACCACAAACCGGGTCTCATTGTTGGGGTTGTCCTCAATTGACCGCTCCAGGATGTTCGCACCGTAAATTTGAGCCGCCCTCAGGGTTCCGACGGCAGCCGCGCCTGGCCCTGCACTGGGACGGCTCGTGAGACTTTCAACTGCTCCGGACGTGCTCAACGATGCGACCAGCTTTGCGTTGGGGAGGCGCCGATGCAGGTACTTGGCGCACTGTGCCAGGGCCTGCGGGTGCGAGTAAACGACGCTGATGTCCTCAAGGCTTGTGCCGGGAGCGACGATCAAGTTGTGGTGAATGGAAAGCACCAGTTCGTCGTGAATGGAAAGGTCCGAGTCGTGGATAAGCAAGTCAGCCGTGAAGGTGACCGCTCCCTCTAAAGAGTTTTCTATGGGCACCACTCCCGCGTTTGCCTGGCCAGCAGCCACGGCTTCGGCGACCGCCGGAATGGACGGGCAGGGGAGCAATTCTGCGGTCGGGTCGAACTCGACGGCCGCCTCTTCAGCGAACGTGCCAGACGGCCCCAAATACCCCAGGGTCGCGTAACCGGACCCCGTGTGGCCCAGTGTGGGGTGGCCAGAACGTGCTATGCCGGACATTCGCTCATCAAGCTCAGGAGAGCATGTCTCTGAGCCGGTCGAGGTCGTCGATGTTCGTTACCGCGACGACCTGGTCTTCCGGGCTCAGGGCTGTGTTTTCGTTCGGAGTGGCTGCGGTACCGTCCCGGCCAATCACCAACGGGATGAGCGTACCAACCGGCAGACTCAGGTCTCTCACTCGCCTTCCCACCGCGGAGGAACCGGGAAGTACCCTGACCGTGACCATGACCGACGAGTTGGACCCCGGAATATCCATCAACCGCACGACGCCCTCTATCGGTAAGGCTTCTTGGATTCTTCTGGCGATTAACTCGACCATGTTGATTGGCGAGTCGATGCCCAGCAGGTTAAAGAGCCTTGCGTGGTCGTCTGACTTGACCAGCCCAGCCGTTAGGGCGACATTGAACTGGTGACGCGCGAGCTGGCAGGCCACCATGTTGTCGGCGTCCGATCCAGTGGTGGCTATTACTGCCTCGGCCCGAGCGGCGCCTGCCCGCGCGAGGACTTCTCCTTCGGTACCGTCTCCAGTAACCGTCACGCTACCCAGTTCGTTTTCCATGGCCGCACACCGGTCTGCGTCCCGATCTATGACGGCGATTTCGTGGCCCGCGGCGATCAACCACCCGGCCACAGAGGAGCCCACCAGACCCGCGCCAATGATGACTACGTGCAAGTGCTATTCGCCCTTGGTGGCGGTCATGATCGCCTCGGAGGCCAGGCCGGTAGCGCTGATGGCCACCAACCCCAGCCCTTCATAAAGGGACTTGCTGGACGGCTGGTCGATGCGGCAGACGGCCGTCTGTACGTCGAACAGGTACTGGGCCATCTGGGCGGCAAGCGCGTTGGTGGAGTCTGAGCCGGTAGCGGCGATGAACAGGTCCACGTCTCTTATCGAGGCGCGCAGCAGGTCAGCTTCCGAGGTACCGTCTCCGAGTACGGGAGTAATGACCCCGTCGGAAACCGGTCCCGGTGGCAAGGTGTCCAGCGCCGCCCTGTTTTGGTCAATAACACGCACCCGGTGTCCGGCCTCGGCGAGTTCGCCTGCGAGAACCGAACCAAGACCTCCGCAGCCGACAACGATCACGCGTTTGGCACCGGGGGCGAGGCTGGAGTAGTCGAAAAGCGTCATTGGTTTGTGACCCGACCGTCCCGCCACAAAATTACCTGGCAGGGGGCGTGCTCGAACACGTATGGAATGGTCGTGCCGAGAGAGAACTCACCGTATCTGGTTTGGAAGGGAACGGCCATGACAATGGCGTCCACATCTTTATCGACGGCTTCCTGCACCACAGCGTACCCGGCCTGGCGAGATTGCAGTAGCTCTGCCTGTGGGTCCAGCTTGAACGGCTTTGCTACGTCTTCCATTCTGCGCAGGACGGCGTCGCCCTTAGCAGTGGCGACGGGGATTTCCGCATCGACGGGCAGGGT
>CAVOCN010000235.1:0-3111 GCA_963694205.1 Dehalococcoidia bacterium
TCGCCTGTGACAGCCATGCCGGATTCCTTACGGGACTTCAGGCGTCAGCGAGTTGCTCGTGGCGCTACGGCACGGTCAACCAGCCCGACTACGACACGGGGGCCCCGAACGCCGGCGGCCTGTCGCTGAATGCACCGTTCGAGGTTAGCGACAATACCGTTCTTCGGTTCAACACCTGGTACAACACCGAGGCCCACCCCGACAGCGACGCAAAGAGCATCAAAATCGCGATCGTCACCAAGGACGCGGCAGGACAGGACCAGATCGGAACGTACCAGACGGTCGCACAGATCGTGGGCCCAGGATTCGGCTATGACCAGCCGCCCCATGGCGCACACCAGTCCTTCCAGTTTGTTGAGATACAGCCAGCCCAGAGGCCGGGCGGAGTTCCGCGCTTCAACACTGTGGAAATTCTACTCGGAGGGTTCTCCGGCCAGCGGGTAATGATCGAATTCGGGTTCGACACGATTACCGAGTTCGCCAACAAGGGCGAGGGCTGGTTCATTGACGATATCGTCGTCGAGGGTGCGGCCACCCGGACTATCCTCGTCGCCACGACCGAGATCGTCGGCGGTCCGGTAACAGACGGAAGCAACACGTTCTACCGCGAGTTCTCCACGCCGTTCGACCTGGCAGAGGGCCAAAACATCGTTGTGGCCAAGGTCGCCCAGTCGTACAGCCCGTTCCTCGGCGGCACAGACTCGCGTACGGGTAACGTGGACACCAACCCACCGGCGGTGTCCCTGTTCTTCCAGGGCGAGGCGCCGGGACAGCTCGTGACGAACGACCTCAGTCAGACCCTGATGGGGTCGGTGATGGACGACACGTTCGCATTGCTGGAGGTCAAGCATCTCAAGCCCAGTGGTGGCGAGGTGACGGTCTTTAGCAGCGGCCAACTGCCAGAAAATGGTGGCTTCTTGGTGCCAGTCCAATTGGAAGAGGGTCTCAACACCTTCACCGCGATTGGCACGGACCAGGGCGGTAAGGCGGCGAACGCCGTCGTGACGGCCATTGGCGACATAACCCCCCCGACAGTGGTTGACGAAGGCGTCATCCACGTCGTAGGCGTCCTGGCATCCAGGCAGAACGACGACTTCGTTCTGCAGGTAACGGTGACCGACGCTCTATCCGGCGTGGATCGGATCGTAGTCACGGGCGCGCCGACCTTGCAAGAGTCCCTGGCGGCGAGCGACGTCCCCAGCGTAATAATCGACATGTTCCGGATCACCGGTAACCAGTTAGCGTTCGGAACGGTTCCTGGCAACCAGGTCTCTGATCTACAGCTCAACGCAATTGCGTTCGACCTTGCCGGTAACCAGTCGGCGCCGCTGCCGATAACAGTTAGGGTCGTACCCTCGCTGGTGTCGCAGCGCATGTTCCTGTTTGGCGGTGCCAACCTTGTGGGTATCAACCTGCAGGGTACGGGCGGCTCGACCGACTTCGACATATACGAGGTCCTCGGACAGTTCCTGGACACGGGTGCACTTGATGCCGGTTTTGCCAGCGGGCTGAACGCGTCGCTCCTGGCCACCAATGGTGCAGCCACTTCAACGGACATTGTGCTTCAGCTTGACGACGACCCCGTAGGCATGCTCCTCGGTGATCGGCTGGCGATCGGCTCGGGTAAAACGTCGGCAAGTGCGTCCGTCAATGTGAACGCTACGTCTATTAACGTCGGCTCCACAGCTGGCTTCGCGGCCGGACAGGTCATCCAACTGGGTGGTACACCGGGGCCGTTCGGACTTGGCTTCCGCGGAGGCGAAACATCGACTATCGCCTCGGTACACCCGAACAACATAATCGTCGTCACCGCAGGCGGCATATCTAGGCCGTTGAATGTCGGCGATATGGTGACCGGTGTTGAAAATGCGCTGGTAGCCTCGGTTGCTACCAATCAGGTCACGCTCAGGAGCGCATTGGTGCTAGGCGCACCAGCCGTGGGTACGCCGGTTAACGAGGAGGCGAAACTCGCCGACATCATCGATGCCGTCTACCACTTCACCGGCGGACTGGCCGACGGTTCAACCGGCCCGACTGACCCGAACGGTGTGTTCTTGCAGTTCTTCCCGGGTGCGGGTGGACCGGCTGATGACCTGTTCGTTCTTAAGCAGGGCAGGGGCTACTGGGTCATTGCGGACCAGACGGCGTTCAGCCAGACGCAGACAGGTGCCGACCAGATACCGGTACCGGTCGGCATCCGGTTAGACGGCACGGTGTTTAATGCTGGGACGGGAGGATTGCCGCCAGTGCCGCCGACTAACCCTCTGATCAAGGAGGGCTGGCATCAAATCGCACTCATTTCGGAGAAACCACGGCTAGTCGAGTTGGGCCTGCAAGGGTTGACCGCGCAGTCCCCGGGCTTCGCCCTCGTCGAGTTCCAGCGGTTCATCAAGTTCGACTCGGCGAGCGGAGTGCTTGAGGTACGCGACGGGGTATTGAACTCCCTGTTCGTTGGTCAAAACCATGTCATGGGCATCGGGAGCGGCTTCTTCGTCAGGACACTCGTGCCTGGCACTACGGTGACCCCGTAACGGTCGGGTGGAGGAGTGGAGAGGCCACGAAGGGATAAGAGGTCGGACGGTTGTCGATGCCCGCAAGGGCGTAGCTGCCGTCCGATCTTGCACCGTGGGGAATAGATGAAAATGCGAAAGGCCCCACTCCGGGCGCTCCCTCGGGAGGCAATCGTCGGAGAGGGGTCTTTCTGTGCCCACACCGTGATGGCGGAACGTCAGATTCCTGAGCGGGAAGTACCGGACTTAAAGTAGCGGCGAGTCGATATCCAATGTCGTTGAAAACCACAAACTTAAGATGGGCAGTCGGAGCTTTCACCCTGGTGGTGTTAGGCGTCATTACGCTGCTCCTGGCGCGTGGCGTCCCCAGCGTGCATGCGGAGCCCAGGCTGGGCCACATCTTCTTCGGCGACGTTATTGTCGGCATCAGCGCCGCAGCTTCCGGAGTCGAGATACAGGCGCGTATTAACGGCATCAACTTCGCGTTTTCTAACCAGGGCGACAACGTGCCGCGCACAGACGTCAACGGAAGATACGGGTCCACCGAAACCTTCCGGGTGCTCGCGGACGACCCTGTCACCACAGCGAAAGAGGGTGGCGC
>CAVOCN010000236.1:0-3106 GCA_963694205.1 Dehalococcoidia bacterium
TGTGCCAGCGTTACACCTGCAGGCACAGGAGCGCCGAATACGGACTTGGTGAAGCTGGTGCCAATGCCAAGCAAAAAGTCGGTGCTCATTAGGCAGTGGTTGGCCATGCCGGTGGCGGTGCGGGCACCGCAGCCGAGGGACAGCGGGTGGTTCTCGGGGAAGCCGCTCTTGCCCGAGAGGGTGGTGAAGACGGGGATGCCGGTCAGTTCGGCGAACTCGATGAGGTCGTCGGTCGCCTCGGCGTTCATCAGCCCCTGTCCGGCCTCTATAACCGGTCGCTCCGAGGCCAACAGGGCCTTGACCATGTCACGAACGTCGTCGGGGTTGGCGGCCGAGCGATTGGCTGTCACGGGCTTGTAGTCGAAGCCGGACATCTCTTGTTTTTGCACGTTGTCCGGCACCTCGACCATGACCGGGCCGGGCCTGCCGTTACGCAGGTTGCTGAACGCCGTTCGCATGACGTCCACCGTGCGGTCGGGGGACATGATGTACCCGCCCCATTTGGTGATGCCCCGGTAGTTTTCGATCGAGTCGAAGCTGGGGTGCACGCCTTTGCGGTCTTGCGGGTTGCCGCCGGGCAGCAGCAGAATGGGGATGGAGTCGGCGAAGGCCTGGGCCACGCCACCGAAGGCGTTTTCGGCACCGGGGCCGTACTGCATGGTGAACACGCCGATGGTGCGACCGTTGGTCATGCGGCTGAGGGCGTCGGCCATGTTAACGCCAGCGCGCTCCTGGCGGACAATGATCGGCCGGATGCCTTCTGTCACCGCCGCGTCGATGAGCGACTGGTTGGGGAAGGCGGCGATCCAGTCGATGCCCTCGGCCTTGAGGATGCGGCATATAGCGGTATCTACGTTCAAAGTCTCTTCCTTGTTTCTAGTATGTCTCGGTATTTTGTCCGGTCGAATTTAGCTGTGTTTTGTTAACTGCGAACGAACTTCTGTATCCGCTTGCCTTCCAGCACTTCGCCCACGTAGACGTCGCCCTTGGAGTCGACGGCTATGTCGTGCGGGGCTACGAACTTGCCCGGCTCGCGGCTGCGGGTGCCACCCCAGCGGCCGATGACGCCGCCGTCGGGGTCGAGCACCGTGACCCGGTGCTGAAGTTCTGGCACGAAGAACGAGCCGTCGGGGGCCTGCGCTATCGAAGTGGGCTGCAAGAACCCGTCCCACATGTCGAGGTAGTTGCCCTGTTGGTCGTATATCTGGATGCGGTTGTTCTCCCGGTCGCAGATGAGCAACCGGCCGTCCTGGGCAATGGTTATGCCGTGTGGCAGGTGGAACTCGCCCGGACCCCCTTTGCCCGGCTCGCCCCATGACAACAGCAATTCACCAGTAGCGGAAAACTTGTGCACGCGGGAGTTGCCGTAGCCGTCGGCGACGAATATCTCCCCGGCGTCGTTGACCGCCACGGCGCAGCACATGTTGAACGGATCGGCCGCGCGCTCCACAAGAAAGCCTTCGCTGCGGCCGGTGTCGGAGGGCTCGTCGCGTGTGCCGAGCGTCATCAATAGCCCACCCCAGGCGGCGTGCTTTTCAACTACGTGGGTTCCCACATCGGCGGTGTACACGTTGCCCTCGGAGTCGATGGCGATGCCGTGGGGTACTTTGAAGAAGGCGTCCCAGTCGGTCTTGAACGTGCCGTCAGGCTCGAAGATGAGCATTTTCTGAGGGCTGCGGTTGAAGACGTAGACGTTGTCTTCGGCGTCGGTCGCCACCCCGGCCACGCGGTGGAACTGGTAGCCGTCGGGCAGGTCGCCCCAGCCCTTGTGCAATTCGTATGTATGGGAACCGGCCTGGTAGGGCATTGGCTAGTGGACCTCGCGTGAATTACGCGGGTGTACAACCCACGTCTAACTAATCGTGGGGCCAGTGTATGTGGGGCCGGGTGTGCGGGAAAGGGGGACGCTTATCCGCCGAGGGTATCGAGCGTGTCCTCTATGGACTTGCGGATGCAGGTGATGATTGGCGTGTCACGCAGTGTGAAGAGGCTGCCCCGCACCCCGCGAAGTTCCTCTACCAGTTGGAGGAAGTCCGACGGGCTGTCGGACTCGAAAGCCACCATGAACTCCTGGTCGTCGATGCCGAAGGAGTAGCTGGTGTTTATCTTCACCGACGGGTACTTGTGGCCAATCTTGAAGTGTTCGCTCATCATCGCCTGGCGCTCCTCTGGCTCCAGGAGGTACCACTCGCGGGTCTTAAGGAACGGGTAAACAAAGAAGTACTTGGCGTCCGAGGGCAAAACTTCGAGGCTGCGACCCTCCTGGCCTTCGTGACGGTGGTCGTCGACGTAGTGCGAGACGCGGGTCAAGGCCAGGAACGAGTGCGGCGTGTTCAGATAAGCCCCGAGTGAGGTGCTGAGCACGCGAGTCGCAGAGTCCTGCACCTGTTCCAGCGTGTCGGTGGCCTGCCATAAAAGCAGGTCCGTGTCGCCGCGCAATCCGACGGTGCTGTAGCTGCGGGTCGTCATGCCAGAGGCTATCTCTGTTACGACGGCCGCGAACTCTTTTTTGTTTTCCGCTCGACGTTCAGGCGGTAGGCGACGCCACGCCGGGTCGAGCTTGTAGAAGGTGTATTTAACGAATTGCCGGGAGCCTTTTGTAGTCACGGGCGAATTTTATCCCATTCATCGTAGCGCCGCCCCGGTGCATGCTTCCTTGACACGTGCGCAGGAGCCTCCGTACGATTTTCGCGTGTCAAAGCGCTACGAAGACGAGATAGAGGAAATTCTGGGACGGACAGGCGGCCCCAGGATCGTGCCGGCTCCAAATAAGGGCCGCCGCCAGAGTCAGAGCCTGCCCGGACTCTTAGCCATGTACTTTGCTCAACGGCTGGGCGGGCTCTGGGCACTGTCGCCCGGTCGAGTGATGATTGCTGGGGTCGTGCTCATCGGCGTTGGTTTCGCGCTGCGTGGAGCGGACGCTGGCTTTGCGGTGCCGGTCACGCTCGCCGGAATCGTCGTGCTTTTAGTGGGCTACGCGCTGGCGGTCGTGCGGCCAATGGCAGGCCACTCGGGGCCACCGTCTGGACCTCCCCCTGGGCGGCCGACAGGGAAGACCTGGCGAGGCCGATCTGTCGATCCCGATCCTGAAGACAGCTGGTGGACC
>CAVOCN010000237.1:0-3104 GCA_963694205.1 Dehalococcoidia bacterium
GGTATTTAAAAACGCAACTTGAAGGCCTGGCGGTCGATCACCCCCTGGTGGGCGACGTGCGCGGGGTCGGGCTGTTCATCGCTGTCGAGCTGGTCTCGGACCGGGCAACCAAAGCAACATTTGCTCCGGAGGAAAATATTGGCAAGCGCCTGACGGAAAAATTCCGCAAGCACGGACTAATTTTCCGGGCCAGGGAGAACATTCTCCACTTTGGCCCTCCCATCAGCCTCACCCAGGGCGAGGCTGACGAGATTGTCCATGCGGTCGACCTGGGACTGTGGGAACTTGAGGGCGAGATGGGCATAGGGAAGCTGGCATGACGACCACCAAAGACCTGCAAGACACCGCTCTTCGCCACCTGTGGATGCAGGCGAAGGGCTGGCGCGACATGGCAGAAGAGGGCGAACCGATCATCGTCGCCGAGGCGAAAGGCCTGTCCATTACCGACACCGAGGGGCGGCAGTGGCTCGATGTCAACGGCGGCTACGCATCGGTCACGGTTGGCTATGGGCGCACGGAAATTGCCGAGGCGGTGCTCAAGCAGATGACCGAACTGGCCTACTACCCGGAGCAGACTGCGGCACCGCCGACCATTCGGCTGGCCGAAAAAATAGGCCAGCTAACGCCCGGTGACCTGGAGCGGTCCTGGCTGGTGGCCGGAGGCTCTGAAGCGAACGAGACTGCCATAAAGATGGCCCGTGCGTATCACGCCCGGCGCGGGGAGGGCAGCAGGTACAAGATCATCTCTCGCCGGGGCTCGTACCACGGCGCGACTGGCGGCGTCGCGTGGATGGGCAGGTCCCAGGGCGGCGTAAATCTTTCGGACTACGAGCCGGAGCCACTAGGGCTGGTGTCTGCCCCCCAGCCGTACCCTTACCGGTGCGAGTTTGGCGGCCAGACGCCGTCAGAATGCGCCGTGCTCTGCGCTGAGGCGCTCGAACGCGTTATTTTGAGCGAAGGTCCCGACATGGTGGCGGCGTTCATTGGCGAGCCCATTACCAGCTCTATAGGGGCAATAGTGCCTGGGCCCGAGTACTGGCCGAGAGTCCGCGAGATTTGCGACCGCTACGGGGTCTTACTCATCGACGACGAGGTCGTATGCGGGTTTGGACGAACCGGGAGAATGTTCGGAATTGAGCACTTCGGCGTCGTTCCAGACATCATGACCATGGCAAAAGGCCTGGGCAGCAGCTACGTTCCAATCGGATCCGTGGTAGCCACGACGCAGGTCGCCGACGCCTTCGTGGGAGAGGAGAACGTCTTCCATGCAGCGCTGACCGCGGGCGGTCACCCGGTTGCTACGGCGGCGGCACTGGCGAACATAGCGATAATTGAAGGCGAGGGGCTGGTGAACCGGTCTGCCGAAATGGGGGGGTACTTTTTAAACCTTTTGACGGACCTCTCGGCGTCCCACCCCATAATTGGGGACGTGCGCGGCATAGGGCTGTTACTGGGTGTCGAACTGGTGAGCGACAGAGAGACCAAGGCAGGATTTCCAGAATCCTTTAGAATTATTGACCGGATGACCGAGAAGTTTAGGCAGCGAGGTTTGTTGCTGAGAATGCTAGGTCCGCAAATTTTGCAGATGGCGCCGCCGCTGTGTGTCACTCACGATGAGGTGGATAGGATCGTCGCCGGTGTCGACTCCGCCCTGTCCGAGTTGGAATCTGAATTGGAGACTGTGGGGGGTTTGGACGCCTGACCGGGCGCCGACCGAGCAAACAACATGCCTGCTTACGCAATATTAGGAGCCCAGTGGGGCGACGAGGGCAAGGGCAAAGTCGTCGACTTCCTCGCCCGCCGGGCGGACATAGTCGCCCGGTTCGCCGGTGGCAATAACGCCGGTCACACGGTCATTAACGACCAGGGCCACTTCAGCCTGCACCAGGTGCCGTCCGGCATTTTCTGGCCTCAGACTCTGAGCGTCATGGGCAGCGGTGTCGTGGTCAACCCGGACCCGCTGCTTGAAGAGATCGAGTCGCTGAAAGAGCGAGGCATCGACGTGGACGGCCGGTTACTGGTGAGCCAGCGGGCGCACATGATCATGCCTTACCACGTCACCATCGACCAGCTTTCGGAGATCGCCAAGGGCAACAAGGCCATTGGCACCACTGGCAGGGGTATCGGCCCGGCCTACGCCGACAAGGCCTCCCGCAATGGTCTGCGCATGGCCGACCTGCTGGACCTCGATGCCCTGGAGCCCAGACTGGCCGAGGCGCTAAAGCATGCCAATGCCCTGATTACAAAGGTGTACGGCGGCGAGCCGCTCTCCTTCGAGTCTGTCCTGACGCAGTGTAAGGAGTGGTCAGAGCGCATCGGCCCCTACATTGGGCCG
Organism: Dehalococcoidia bacterium; assembly: GCA_963694205.1. Classification (GTDB taxonomy): domain Bacteria; phylum Chloroflexota; class Dehalococcoidia; order Lucifugimonadales; family UBA2962; genus CAUZIR01. The sequence continues at coordinate 2,336 of CAVOCN010000237.1, forward strand.
GTCGAGCACGAACTGCACGAGGCTCTTGATCGTGGCGGCGTTGTGGTGCTGGAAGGCGCGCAGGGAGCGCTGCTCGACCTGGACCACGGGACGTATCCGTTCGTTACGTCTTCCAACCCGACCATTGGCGGGGCGTGTGTTGGCTTAGGCCTGCACCCACAACAGATTACGGGAGTTATAGGCGTATTTAAGGCCTACTGCACCCGCGTGGGGGCCGGGCCGTTCCCGACTGAGCTTACAGGCGACACCGGCGAGCGCATTCGCCAGCTGGCGCAAGAGTTCGGCACCACTACCGGCCGGGCCCGGCGAGTGGGCTGGTTCGACGCGGTCATGGCCAGATACTCCGGCCGGCTTAACGGCTACACCTCGAACGTATTGACGCGCCTCGATGTGCTCGACAGCTTCGACTCCATAAAGGTTTGCACGGCCTACGAACTGGACGGAGAGATAATTAACGAGCCTCCAGGGGGCGAGGCCGCCCTGGAGCGCTGCAAGCCCATATACGAGGAGCACTCCGGCTGGGACAAGCCCACCGAGAGCGCGACCGAGTACGACCAGTTGCCGCCCCAGGCCGTGTCTTACGTGAGCAGGTTGCAGGAACTGATCGGCAGCCCGATCGACATAATCTCCACCGGCCCCCGCCGGGAAGAGGCGATCACCGTACGGCCCATCGTCTAGGGCTGGGTCTAGCCCTGAGGGCCTAATCAGATGGCCTAGCCTAGCGGCAGGTCCAACTCGTAGCGGTCCACGACTGCGTCTATGCGGGCGG
>CAVOCN010000238.1:0-3089 GCA_963694205.1 Dehalococcoidia bacterium
CTAGCCGCCAATGTGGACCACATGAGCGGGGGGCGGCTGATTCTCGGCGTGGGGGTGGGCTGGTCGCCGCTCGAATTCGGAGCACTGGCCGTGCCGTTCGAGACGCGCGGACGCATGACAGACGAGTACATCGAGGCGATCAGAACGCTGTGGACGGGAGAGGACGAGGTGTCCTATGAGGGCGAGACCGTCTCGTTCAAGGGCGTGCATGCGATACGGCCGTTGCAGGAACCGGGGCCGCAGATATGGGTCGGGGGAAACGGATCGTTGGCGATCCGGCGGGCGGTCATGCGCGGGGATGGCTGGCACCCGATCAACCAGACACGGCAGCAAATCCGGGACGGGGCCGCCGAAATGGGCGGTGTCGCCCGTGAGTTGGGTCGCCCCGTGCCCGTCCTGTGCCCGCGCATACAGATGAAGGTTACCGACGGTGATGTCGATGAGGTCGACCGGGTAATGGGCATAGGCACACTCACTCAGATATTGGACGACCTCAAGTACCTGGAAGGGCTCGGTTCGGTGCACGCAACGCTCGACCGATACGTCGTCCCCGACCTGGCGGCTACGACCCAGCACGAGGCCGGTCTCGACGCACTGGCTACACTGGCCGACAGACTTTCACTCTGATAACCCCTGCCGGACGCTCTGAACCGGCGCAAGACTTATCTAGGAGACCGACGCATTGGACACAGAACTGACCATCGACGAACTACTGACAACCACCAGGGCCGTGCGGCGCAAGCTGGACCTGGACCGGCCGGTTGAGAGGGCCGTAATCGAGGAGTGCATCACCATTGCCCAACAGGCACCGGTGGCTTCTCACGACGAGATATGGTCGTTCGTGATTGTTACCGACCAGGAAAAGAAAGACGCCCTCGCTGAGATATATCGACAGGGCTGGAGCGGCTACAACACAACCCGCACGCCGGTAGAAGACGCGACGCCGGAGTCTCGTCAGCGCGATAGGCTGGTCGACTCGGCTTCGTACTTGGCCGAGAACATGCACCGGGTACCGGCCATGGTGATTCCCTGCTTCGGCCGCCGTCCGGACGCAGAGTCAACCGCCTGGCAGAGCGGCGTGTGGGGCTCGATTGGCCCGGCGACCTGGAGCTTCATGCTGGCAGCCCGGTCTCGGGGGCTGGGCACCGTTTGGACCAGCATGCACCTCGTCGACGAGGAGGCCGCCGCAGCGGTGCTGGGCATTCCGTATCCCGAGGTGATGCAGGCTGCTCTGGTGCCGGTGGGATACATGACCCAGTCAAGGTTCAAACCGGCCCCCAGGCGTCCGCTATCTGAAATTATTCACTGGGAGGGCTGGCAGGGTAATTAGTCCCCAGCTAGCCCCTAACTAGGGGGTGACTGCCACAGGTAGACGGCGGCGAGCGAGCGCCACGGTCGCCAGCGCTCCGCAACGGCCTCCAACTCCTGTGCGGATATGTCTGGCTGGCCAAGTAGTCTGGCGGCGGACTTGCGCAAGCCCAGGTCGCCTGCGGGGAATGCGTCGAGGTGTCCGTAGACTCGCATTGCCACCATGTGGGCCGTCCACGGGCCGATGCCGGGCAACGCCTGTAGCGTCTCTAGCAGGCCGGACAGGTCGGTACCCAGGTACAGGTCCAAAGAGCCATCGGCGACGGCAGCGGCGAAGGCCGTCAACGTCGTCGCCCGGCTCACCGGAACACCCAGACCCGACAGGTCGGCCTGTGCCAGCCGGTCCGGGGAGGGGAACATACGCCCCAGTGCGAACGGTTCCAGGCCAGCGACCGGGGTGCCAAACCGCTCTGCCACCCGGCCCGAAATGGTAGAGGCGGCGCTGACGGTCACCTGCTGGCCGAGGATTATCCTCACCGACGTTTCGAACCGGTCCCAGGCACCGGGAATTGTGATGCCGGGCTGTGCGGAAACCAGGGAGCCCAGGATTGGGTCTTCGGCCAGCAGGGCCTTGCCGTCTGACAGGTCGGTGTCGAGCCCCAACATACGACGGCACCGGGCTACGTCGTCTACAAGGTTGTGGAAAGTTGGCAGGTGGGCGACCACTTCGAGCTGGGTCTTGTCGGCCGTGGCGGCAACTTCGAATACGCCGGGGTAACCGCATGAGTCGGTGACCCTGCGGTAGACACCGTCGCTGGCGACCGATTCGACGCCCGGTATTGCCCTGTCAGCGAGGTAGCGCAGTGCCCGGTCGAAGTCGAAGCCTGGCAAATGAGGGAGCCTCAGATGCAGGCCACCGTCGGCGATTAGCCGGTCTGAGACGCGTCGCTTGGACCGCAGTTCGCGCGGGGTGAAGTGAAAGACTTCCCCAATGACCCGGTTCATGTGGCGGACGCTGTTGAACCCGGAGGCGTCGGCTACCTGGCCCATGGGCAGGTCGGACTCGTCGAGCAGGCGGCGTGCGAAGTGGGCCCGCCGGGACCTGGCGACGATGTCGGGTGAGGCGCCGACGTGGTCCCGAAACAGCCGCCTCAACTGCCTGGGACTTATTCCTATGGTGCTGCCCAGTTTGGCCTCGTTGCCGTCGTCCAGAGCCCCTTCGCTGATGAGCATTACCGCCTGCCGTACAACTGAAGGCGTTGAGTGGTCCAGGAGTTCGTTGGCCCGGCGGTCGGGGCGGCAACTCAGGCAGGGCCGAAACCCGGCGGCTTCGGCGACGACGGCGCTGGGCATGGTCGAGCAGTTTTCTGCTAATGGTCTGCCTCCACAACCGTCCCGGCAGTAGATGCCGGTAGTGGAGACTGCGTTTACTTCTCGGGGACCGAGTTTCGTTGTGCTCATTGACTCAATGTTGACGTGCCGTTCGGCCGTATTGTGGACATATCCGGACAGGCCTTTGGTGTTCGGTCAAGTATGACCGAATGTGTCCGGCTCGTGGTCTTGGTGGGCCATATGATGGGTAAATCATGACTGTGGAGCGAGGCGAGTAGATGGATTTGAATGGTTACAATGTAACTCACATGGCCAGTCCGGTCGGTGAGTTGACTCTCGTCGCTAGTGATTTGGGACTGCGAAGCGTGACGTGGCCGAACGAGAGGCCTGGACGGGTCGCGCCAGCGCCGGGCCCGGTGTCCAACCACAGCCACCCGGTGCTGGAGATC
>CAVOCN010000239.1:0-3078 GCA_963694205.1 Dehalococcoidia bacterium
CCGGGTAATCGATATCACCGAGCCAATGTAACGAAACCGGTGCCCAGTTACGTGTACTGAGTGAATGGCCGCCGACTTACTGATAACACGACTCATGAAATCAAGTGACAGCGACTCAGAACTGATCCTCCGGTCTCGGGAAGACCCGGCCGTATTCTGGCGTCTCTACGACCGCTGGGCGGAGAAGATTCTCTCCTACTTCTACCGGCGCACCCTCGACGCTGAGGACTCGGCCGACCTTGTCGCAGAAACCTTCGCGGTGGCTTACGAGCGCCGCGGACGGTTTCGCGACATGGGGCAGCCCGGAGTCGCATGGCTCTACGGCATCGCTCGCCGGGAACTCAGCCAGTATCGCCGTAAGCAACGAGTCGAACTGCGCGCTGTCCGACGCCTCGGCATCCAGGTACCTCAAATGGACGACGAATCCATCGAACAAATAGAAGCGCTCATCGACATGGAGGGGTACGCCGTCAAGATCCGGGCAGCCCTGAATCAGCTGGCTTCAAAGGAACAAGATGCTCTCCGCCTCCGAGTTATGGAGGACATGGGCTACCGCGACGTCGCCGCCGAGCTTGGGTGTTCAGAGGGTGCGGCGAGGGTCCGCGTCCACCGGGGCCTGTCCCACATGGCCGATCTGCTGGGAGTCCCTTCATGAGTCGCAACCCCTTCCTCGACCAGCTAGGCGCCGAAATGAAGCGTGCAACCTCAGAGAACGTCGCTCAACCGGCACCCCGCTCGTTCAGGGCAACGGCAGTACTCGCGGGCACGGTGGCCGCAGCCGCAGCGCTCCTGGTCGTGTCGTGGGGACCCACCCTGACGGCCCCGTTCGGGGTTGACGCAACCGACCCCATCGCTGTGCAGACCAGCCCATCGTTTCAATCGGAGATGGAAGTGCTCACCATCTCGTTTGAGAGCATCATCGCCAAGTCCGGCTTCGCCCTGGCCGCCCAGCCCGTCACCAGCAATCCAGCTAGTAGCTACCCAGCTAGCAGTTACGGGGAAGCAAAGGGACCATATCCCCGCAGCCACCTGGACGCCATGGGACCAGATTTCAATGTGCTGTACGTACCCGGCTACCTGCCGGACGGGTACTCGCTGTACGGAAAGCTGAGGTTGGGAGACGAGTTGGAACGGGCTCCTCGCGTTCAGACCCAGCTTCTCAAGTACAGCGACTCCTGTTTTTTCGTCATGGAGCAGTACGCCCGGGGTTTCACACCACGCTCGGTCGAGGACCTTTCCGGGAATGGCCTACGGTCAATCGACGTGGACGGGTTCCGCCTGTACTCCTCCTACACCCTTGGGAGCGACTCGGACCATCTCATCTACTTTTTCGAAATTAACGGCACCTGGTTCGACTTCATCGGGCGAACGCCCACGAGTGGAACGGGCCTGACCGCAGCCGAGGTAGCCAGGGTGGCGACCTCACTCCAGCCGTACACAAGATCGGTATGGGGCGACGAGGTCGCAGTGGTGCCCACCGTGGCCGTGTTCGCCGCGTCACTGTCGGGCGAGAAAGCGAACGTATCGGGTACGAACGACAGCGGGTGCTGAGTGTTCGGCTCCATCAAACACGGTAATCAATCACAGTTTCGGGGCCTTTAAATGACACAGTGGGTTAGAAATATCGTAGTTGCGTTGGTGGCCCTTGCCGCCATCGGGGCCATCACCGGAGCTTGCTCGAACGGTGCCCCCGTCGCAGGAGCCGTGATGTCTGTCGACGGCTTTGTCGGCGTGCTGGTCGAGTTGGACGCTTCAACTAGCACCGACCCCGAAGACGAAGCCCTCACGTACGCTTGGTCCATCTCCCGTGCCCCGGAGGGCAGCGTTGCCCGCATTAGCGGTCTCAGCCATCCCAGGCCCATCTTCACGCCCGACAAGCCCGGCACGTACACCGTGCGGCTAAACGTCAACGACGGCAACCAGACTTCTGGCTCCGTAGATATCACCGTCAACGTCCGGCCCTGGCTCACCGACGTGACGGCCGAATTGGGCCTGGCCGGGAACCCTGAAACGCAGGACTACTACGACGGCAGCGGTCTTGGCGCAGCCTGGGGCGACTATGACGGCGACGGCGACATGGACCTGTACGTCACCTCCGACGGCCCCGACATCCTGTACCGCAACGATGGCGATGCGTTCACCGACGTAGCAGTGGACGCAGGCCTGACCACGCTTTGCAACTCCTACGGTGCCGCCTGGGCCGACTACGACAACGACGGCGACCTCGACATTTATGTCGTTTGCAGGAGCGCTGACGACCACGCCGACCTTGCCCACGTGGCCACCGAGGCCAACTTGCTGTACCGCAACAACGGCGATGCAACGTTTACCAACGTGGCAACAGACGCGGGCGTCGCCGCCGTTGCCCACGGTGCCGGTGCCGTCCGGGCCGACTACGACATGGACGGCTGGCTCGACCTGTACGTCGCCAACTGGGGCGTGGGCGACTTCCAGGCCATGACGGCCACCACCGAAGCCAACTTGCTGTACCGCAACAACCGTGACGGCACTTTCACCGATATGGCCGAGGCCGCCGGTGTCACGGGCAGGTCGGGGTTCTTCGACATGGACCGTAGTCTCACCACCGAGCTGTCCGGCCTGAGCTTCATGGGCCTGTGGTCCGACTTCGACAACGACGGCGACCCCGACCTGTTGGAGTGCAGCGAACAGGGTGCCGCCAGCCTGTTCCAGAACCTTGGCGACGGCACGTTCTCCGACGTGACCGAAGTCGCGGGGATGATGCTCCGGGGTTCGTGCATGGGCGTCGACTCAGGCGACTACGATCGCAACGGCTTCCTCGACATCTACTGGACAAACTTCAGGGAAAACTACCTGTGGAAGGCCGACGGCCAGGGGCGCTACGTTGAGTCGGCTAAAGACGCCGGTGTAGCCGATGAGCTAGTTGGCTGGGCCGCCGAGTTCATCGACTTCGACAACGACGGTTGGCTGGATATCTACGTCGTAAACGGCGTCATAGGCATGCCCGTGGAGATAACCGGCGAGGGTAACGGCCACGGCAAGTCCGTGGTCGAGCCCAACGCCCTGTATCGCAACAACGGCGACGGCACCTTCGCCGAC
>CAVOCN010000240.1:0-3053 GCA_963694205.1 Dehalococcoidia bacterium
CAACGACTTCTCCGGCAAAAACGACGAAGTACCGGTGGGGTGCAAAGAGTGAAGTCCGCCTCCCGTCTGGAAAGCGTGCTGCGCTCGGGCCGAATCGCCGTCACCGCAGAGTTGAACCCGCCCGACTCGGCGGATCCTGCGTCCGTCTACGACCGCGCGCTCGTCCTCGCGTCTGTATGTGATGCCATCAACGCCACTGACGCCGCCGGGGCCAACGTGCACATGTCCTCTATGGGCGTCTGTGCGCTATTGACCAGGGCAGGCTACGAGCCGGTAATGCAGATGTCATGCCGGGACCGCAACCGCATAGCCATGCAGGGCGACCTGCTCGGGGCTGCGGCTATGGGCGTTAAGAACGTAATGTGCCTGACCGGTGACGGTGTGCAAACGGGCGACCAGCCCGAGGCCAGACCGGTGTTCGACCTGGACTCCATCAATTTGCTGCGTACAGCTCGCACCCTGAGAGACAAGGGCATGTTCCTGTCCGGCCGTGAACTGGAAGAGGCTCCAAAGCTATTCCTAGGGGCTGCCGCCAACCCATTCGTGCCCCCGTACGACTTTCGCCCGCTCCGCCTGAAGAAAAAAATCGAGGCTGGCGCAGACTTCATACAGACCCAGTACTGCTTCGACGTACCCCGCATGAAGGAGTACATGAAAGCCGTGCGAGACATGGGCCTGCACGAGCGCGTCTACATGCTGGTTGGCGTTGGACCTCTTCGGTCAGCGAAAGCCGCCGAGTGGATGCGGGCCAACGTGCCGGGAGTGGTCATCCCCGACTCCATTATCGCTCGCCTCAAGGGCGTTCCCAAGGGTCGTGGCAACCAGGCCCGCGAAGGCAAAAAGATCTGCATCGAAATCATCCAGGAAGTCCTCGATATTGAGGGCGTCCACGGTGTGCACGTAATGGCCTTTCGCCAGGAAGAACTGGTGGCCGAGATAATCGAAGACTCTGGCCTGCTCGCCCGCCGCGTTGACACCCCGGCGAAGCACCCCGAATAATGGTTCCCCCGACAGACAAGGGTGGAGATATGGGCGCTGACAAAAACAACGAAAATGAGTTCGACAAGACTCGTTACATGGCTTCTATGGCCCGGTTGGAGGGTATCTATCGGGGTATCTCCGACTCTGCGGTCGTTGTTTCAACATGGCGCTGTCCCTACAAGGACGTGCGCGATCACTGCACCGCCCGGTTCGGGTGTCGCAACCAGAGCTTCATCGACGGCCCAGAAAAACCAGCTATGTGCACCGGCAGTGACGCCCTCGACTACCGGGACGCCTGGAAAGATGCCTAACTTCACCATCCTTTCACCAGTGAATACGCATTGAGCCCGCATTGAGTCCGCTTATCCACGGCGAACGCCGAATCGAACTGGCCGCCGGTAAAACGCTCTTCGACTACGCCGACGACCTGAGCCTGCGGGTCCCCACTTCCTGTGGTCGCACCGGCGAATGCCACGAATGCATCGTCGAAGTGCGGCAGGGTTCGGAGGCGCTCACGCCCCTGACCGAGTCCGAAGGCTTCCTCAGGGGCGACTACCGGCTGGCCTGCCAGGCCGAAGTCGTCGACCCGGATGCCTCCGTCGAGTTCGCCGTTTTGCGCAGGCAGCCCCGAATCCTCACTCGCACAGTTAGGCGCGAGGTCGAGCTCGATCCCCTCACTCGCCGTGACGGCGACGGGGTTTGGTGCGGCGACACCCGGCTGGACGACTATAGGGGAGCGGTCTACGGCATCGCCGTGGACGTCGGCACGACCACAGTCGTCATGAACCTCGTTGATCTTGAGACTGGTGAGGTCGTGCATACGGCTTCGTTCGAGAACCCGCAGCGCTTCGGCGGCAGCGACGTCATGAATCGCATCTCCTACGACGGCGGACAGTATCGGGGTGAACTGCGCGCCGTCATGCTCTCGTCCATCAACTTCGAGGTCGGCGACATGTGCAAACTTCTCGGCACCCACAGGCGACGTATCTACGAGGCGGTCTTCGTCGGCAACGCCACCATGCGCGACCTGCTCTTCGGGCTGGACGTGCAGCCCATCGGCGAGAGGCCGTACAAGTCCACCGTTGAACTCGAGTACGAGCGAGGCGAGCGCGAGACGACCGCCATTGAAACCAGCGCAAAAGAAATGGGCCTGCGCATCTTCCCCGCAGCGACGATCTACGCAGGCCCGCTCATCGGCAGCCACGTCGGCTCCGACGTCGCGGCAGACATGCTCGCCATCGGCATGGAAGAGATGGAAGAGACCGTAATGCTGGTCGACGTGGGCACCAACACCGAGGTCGTCGTCGGTAACAAACATCGGCTCATGGCGGCGTCCTGCCCGGCCGGACCGGCATTCGAAGGCGGGCAAGTCGCCTACGCCATGCCCGGCTACGACGGGGCCGTCGAGGCGGTGCGCATTGAAGACGGCAAAATCGAATTGGAGACCATTGGCGGCGGCGATCCCCAGGGCATCTGCGGGTCCGGCCTCGTCGACTTGCTCGCCGAACTTCGCCGCACCGAGCAGATGACCGACCTGGGCGTCTACGTCGATGGGAGCAGCGAGTTTACCTTTGCTGCCGGCCAAGACGGGGGACGAGGAATGACCCTATCCCGGGCCGATATATCGGCGCTCGCCCAGGCCAAGTCCGCGAACTACTGCGGGCAGGCCATAGTTCTGCGCAACTACGGAATTGGCCCCGACGACGTGCACCGACTCTACCTGGCAGGCGGGTTCGCCAACTACATAAACGAGGCCAACGCCGTGGACATAGGCTTCATCGCCAGTGTGCCCCATGAACGGATCGCCAAAGTAGGCAACGCTTCCCTGGAAGGGGCGACGATAATGCTGGTGTCCGGGACCAAGCGCCGGGAAATTGAAGCGCTGGCCCGGAGTGTTCAGCACGTTGAACTGGAAACGACCCCGGACTTCTTCGACATGTTCGTAGAGGGCTGCCACTTCAAGCCCATGGTCATCGACTAACAGGAGGAAACGATGCGTGAAGCTAAAAAAGTCCTGATAACGGACTACGTCTGGCCCGACCTGGAGCCAGAAAAAGCCATCTTCGACCCGC
>CAVOCN010000241.1:0-3048 GCA_963694205.1 Dehalococcoidia bacterium
GGGCTATTCACCGCGCAGTTCGACCCTACTCGGTGTCGAGATACAAGAGATCCACACTGAAATCATGGAGTTAGAAGCCTGTGTACAGGTCTTAAAACCATAATGTACGCAAATGCACGGAAATGTACGCGCTGGTTTCGGACCCGTACTAACTACCGTGTACAAGACGTGTCTAACAGCATACGAGAGGGAGTCAACGCATGAGCGAGATCATTGCACACAAAGACGCTTACTTGCGGGAGATGGACTCGACGGTCATCGCCGTCACACCGGAGGGTGTTGTGCTGGATAGTACGGTTTTCTACCCTGGCGGCGGAGGCCAACCAGCCGACTCCGGTGTGCTGGTTGGCGACGGCCGGGAGTACCGGGTCTCGGCACTGAAAAGGATCGACGGCGCGGTCGTCCATATCATGCCAGATGATCCGGAAACCGAACCCGTACAATCCGACTTTAAAAACGTAAAAAGGCTAGTAGTTGGCGACTCGGTGCACGGAGTCGTCTATTGGCCGACACGCTACGAACTGATGAGAACGCACACGGCGCTGCACATATTGTGCGGGGTGATTTGGCGCGATTTGGGGGTCTCGGTGACTGGCGGAAACATGAAGCCGCTAGCGGCACGCATGGACTTCGAACTGGGAGAAATGTCGTCCGACTTCGCCGAGAAGATTGAAGAGGCGATCAATAAAGAGGTCGCGGCCGAGCGCGATATTGTTGTCGGACTTCTCCCCAGAGACGAGGCGTTCCAGATACCGGACCTGATACGAACCAAGATCAACCTGCTGCCACCGGGAATAACCGAAGTCCGTACAGTAGAGATAGTCGGCCTGGACCTACAGGCAGACGGGGGCACGCACGTGGCCAATACGCGAGAGGTCGGCCGCATCCGCGTGGTCGGCCACGAGAGCAAGGGCAAGGGCAACAAACGGCTGCGCATCGCATTGGACAGGGAGTAACGACCCGCCAGATGTGATGAAGCACGCCGGTCCATAGACGCAGTATTAGGTATGGGAAGGCCCATACAGCCGAGTTTTACGGAGAATAGACATTGACGGACATCGACTTCGAACAGCTACTTTCTTCCAGCGCGCCCGGAATACGGCCGAGCGGCGAACTGCCCAGAGGCAAGTACGACTTCGCTATTGCCTACCCCGATCCGGCCACGTTGCCGCTGGACGGGCTGGTCGACTCACTGAAGCGGGCGTTGGATGAAGAGGGCGCTGGCCTGGCGCTGTACCCCGACGTCCAGGGCTACCCGCCGCTGCGAGAGTTCGTCGCAACCAAGCTCAACGCAGACAGGGGCATGGCCGTTAGCCCCGACAACGTGGTGCTGGGTGACGGCTCGAGCCAACACCTGGCGCAAGTCATCGGCATGTTCGTAGACCCCGGCGACGTGGTGGTGACGGAGGACTTCTTTTACTCCGGCACGTTGGGGACGTTCCGCATGAACGGCGCGGACATACGCGGCGTGACGTGCGACGACGAGGGCATGCTGCCCGACGTGCTTGAGAGCGTCATCGCCGGGGCCGTGGGCGAGGGCAAACGGCCGAAGATGATTTACACGATCCCATCGTTCCAGAACCCTCAGGGGTGGACGATGACTCTTCCTCGGCGTAAGGCGCTGATTGACCTGTCCCACAAGTACGGCGTGCCGGTGTTCGAGGACGACTGCTATGTGGACCTGCGCTACGACGGTGAGTCGGTGCCCGCCATCCACTCGCTCGACCCGTCCGGACAAGTCATGTACGTGGGGTCGTTCTCCAAGACTGTCGCGCCGGGTGTGCGTATGGGCTACTTCGTTGGCCCCGAGGAGGTAGTCGGGCGCATGCGCACGCTGCGGAAGACCGGCGGTTCCGGCGTGAACCAGCTGACGGCGCTGGCCATAGACCGCTTCGGACGCTCGGAACTGCCCGCGCACATAGTGGCGATTAACGAAGTGCAGCGGGCCCGGCGAGACGCGATGACGGCGGCGCTGGGCGAGAATTTCGGCGACCAGGCCGAGTGGACCACGCCGGAGGGCGGGCTGTACGTGTGGATGAAGACGGCCGAGGGCACGGACATTGCGGGCCTGCGCGATGAGGCGCTGAACGCCGGCGTGGGCTACCAGCCGGGGCCGATGTTCGCCCCGGACGGCGTGTCGGGCAAAAACTACGCGCGCCTGTGCTTCGGGTACAACGCGCCGACCGAGATACACGAAGGCATTGCCCGCATGGCCGAGGTGTTCGCCAAGGCCGGGGTGCTTGAAGGCTAACTCCCCGTTAGCCCGACCTGTCCGTCAGGACAGCCAAATTGGAGACGGCTAACTCCCAGTTGGCCCGACCTGTCCGGCAGGACAGCCAAATTGGAGAGGGCCGCGCTAGCCCTAGTTTGAGCTAAAGCGCCCTTTTAGCTTGGCGCTGACGCGCGTTTTCAGGGCCTTTGCCTGGGCACTCAGTAGCGCGGCTTCCAAACTCAGGCGCTCAGCTATGGACCCGGCTGCCAGCAGTGTTTGCCGCTCGGTAGGGTCGATGCGCAGGAGCTTGGGGACGAAGTACGAAAGCGCCGCCGGGTCGTTGGGCAGGTCTCGTTCGCCCGCCCAACCCCCATCTAGCCCGGACATGAGCTTGAACAGTTCACGGGCCGAGTCCATGACGGTCATGGCCAGTTCAACGAGGTCGCCGGGGCCGGGCTCGTCGTCGAGCATGAGGACGTCGCCGATGGGGTAGGGGTTGTCGGGGTGGCGCGTTGTGAGCCGGAAGCGCCGCTCGGCCCCCGCCGAGACGAAGAAGCGCCCCTCGCCTACGTCGCTTACCTGGATGATGCGGGCGACGGTGCCCACTTCGTGTACCTCGGCACGGCCGCCGACTTCGGGGCCCGTCTTTATGAGCACTACGCCGAAGCGGCCGTCGGCGGCCTGGCAGTCGTCGAGTAACTGGCGATAGCGGGGCTCGAACACCTGCAACGGTATGGCCTCGCCGGGAAACAGCACGGTGTTGAGCGGGAACAGCGGCAGGGCGTTTCTGGTCATCGGCATCGGTCTATAGTCACCCTTGCCGGGATAGGGGCAGG
>CAVOCN010000242.1:0-3023 GCA_963694205.1 Dehalococcoidia bacterium
TCATAGTCGACTACGCCAACCAGGTAGGCGAGGGGCCGCTCTGGCATCCGCAAGAAAAAAAGCTCTACTGGGGTGACATTCCCCCCGGCAAAATTTACCGGCACGACCCGGTGACGGGTAAAAGTGAGTTGTACTTCACCGGGCCCACCGGCATCGGCGGTTTCACCATCCAGGCCGACGGTTCGCTGCTGTGCTTCACCTACAACGCCGGTATCGGGGTCATCGAAGACGGCGAGTGGCGCTGGGTGAACAAGAGCCTGGCCAACGAGCAGGGGCGCAAGTTCAACGACGTCATCGCCGACCCGGTTGGCCGGGTGTTCGCCGGGACCATCGTCAACGACCAGGGTAACGGCGCGCTGTACCGCATGGACCTTGACGGTTCCTTGACTCAGGTCGAAACCGACATCGGCATATCTAACGGCATGGGCTTCTCACTCGACCACAAACTCATGTACTACACCGACACCAACACCGGGCGAATCGACATGTTCGACTACGAAGTCGATAGCGGCGAAATTTCCAACCGACGACCGTTCGCCGACGCCTCCCGTGGGGGTCTTGGGCCGGACGGCATGACCGTGGACGCCGACGGTCACATCTGGTCTGCCCAGTACGGCGATAGCGGCGTCTACCGCTACGCCCCCGACGGCTCGTTCGAACGCAAAATAGACGTGCCCATGCTCAAGACCACGTCAATAATTTTCGCTGGCGACGCCCTCACCGACGCCTACGTCACCTCGGCTGGCGGCGAAGACAAGGCCGAGTCCGGCGAGTACGCCGGTGCCCTGTTCCGCCTCGACATGTCCGAACTGGGCGTCAAGGGCGTGCCGGAGTTCCCGTCACGCATCGCCGTATAGAGCCTGCGCCCTAAACATCCCCCGCATCAGGCCCGGCACAAGGCAAACTAGGAGCTTCCCAACACATGGCCGAAACCATCGCCAACGGCGTCCACTCCAGCCCCGACCTGCCCGCCGTCGCCGCCGACATGGCCCAGGCCGCGACGCGGCTCATAGATAGCCTGTCAGCGGCGCAAAAAGCGCGAGCGTTGTATTCGGAAGATCACTACGAGCGCCTGTACTGGAACTACGCGCCCATGCAGTACCGGGGCCTGCCGCTGGGCGAAATGGAGCCCCCGCAGCAGGCCATGACGTTCGACCTGCTCGCCACCGGCCTGTCTGAAGACGGTGCCGATCGCGCACGCCAGATCGCCAATTTGGAAGTCGTGCTGGGTGAAATGGAAGCCGCTGCGGGCACCGGAGTCTTCCCGCGCGACCCCGGTGGCTACTACCTGCGTATCTTCGGAACGCCAGGCTCCGATGCCTGGTCTTGGAGCTTGAACGGCCACCACATCTTCGCCGCCTTCACCTTGGTGCAAGGTAGAGCGATAGCATCGACGCCGAACTTCCTCGGCTCCAACCCCGCCGTCGTGCCTCACGGCTACGAAGGTGCGGGCACCGGCGTGCTGTGGGACACCGACGAGCGTGCCCGCGAACTGCTGGGTTCGCTAGATAAACACCAACGAACAAGAGCCATCGTTAGTGACCTTGCCCCGCTCGACATCTACACCCTGAACTCGCCCATCCTCGTCGACGGCCCCGGATCGGTTTTACCCCCATCGGGGTTGTCGGCAGGCGACATGAACGCAGGCCAGCGCGACCGTCTTTGGGATCTCGTTGCTGGTTACGTCAACCGGCTGCGACCCGAACTTGCCGCGCCCATTCTTGAAGGGCTAAAAGCCGACGACTTTGGGCGCTTCGACTTCAGCTGGGCGGGCGGCGACCAGCCAGGCCAGGGCCGCTACTTCCGCATCCACCGCTTGCAGCCCGGCAGTTTCCTAATAGAGCAAGACAACGTGCAAAACGAAGCCAACCACATCCACTCCGTCATGAGGGATTTGGACGAAGACTTCGGCGTCAACCTCCTGCGCCACCACTACGAAACGGCGCACCAGCCCGGCGCGGGGCACAGCCACTAGCCCGGTCGCGACGACGGCCGTCAGTTACGCTGGTAGCGTCCGAGCGCTGGCGAACCCCTCGTCTGCGTAGCCGGACGGCTCGTCAATCGCCATGCCCCAGAAACCCCGCCTCCGCACCGTCGCCTTTGCCCTCGCGCTGCTAGCGTTGTTAGCGCTGGCCGCGTGCACCGACCCCGCCGTCAAGGCGGTGCCAACGGTGACATCGACGCAGGTCCCGGGGCCAACAGCGACTCCCGACCCGTTCGCGTCAGATCAGATAAGTTGCACGCCTGAGGTTTTGGGGAATCGGTTACAGCTAGCGACCGTCCTAGGCGAAGTTTATGACCGGTACCGCAGTTCCCTCGCAGCTTTACCCGGGACGATGGGGATGGGTGTAGGTTCCATCCAAAAAGACGGTGTAAGCACCAGCGAACAGGGAATAGTGATTTACTTCGATGTTGACTTTGACTCTGAAGAACCTCAGTACCGTGAACTTGTCCCAACCACTCTCGAAGGTTGCCCTGTTCACGTCAAACTGGTCAAGAAAGCCGTTGAAGTTTGAAAAATTCCCCAGAGCCAAACGACAGGATTAAGCATTCCGGCAAAGGCAAACCCCATTGACCCCACCTGAGCGCGAAAGCGGCGACGACTACGAGTACAAGCCGGACTTCGAGGAGAACCCGTCCCACGAAGTGCCGCCGCAGCCGCCTGCCATATACGATCCCGACGACGACGACCCCGACGACCTCGATCATGATGAGGATCTGAGAGAGGGCCCCAATGGCGGCTACGGGGGGGGGCCCTACAACTCGGACGAAGACGAGGGCGGGGGCACCATGAAGCGCCTGCAGATCGGCTGCGGTGTGTTCATCCTCTTCGGCCTGGTCATGGCCATCGTCGTGCCCGTCTTCGGCAGCTTCGGCGGAGACGACGGGAACTCCGGCGTCGCCACATCTGCCAGCGGCACACAGGGCGCACAAGCATGCGACATGTTCCTGGACTTCATCAACGCCAGCCCCGAAGGCATCGCCATCGACGAGTCCTTCGCCGACAGCGTCGGGGACATCGC